>JBFHEW010000342.1:0-3986 GCA_041583955.1 Bacteroidia bacterium
GTATGCGTTGGTTCGAAATCGGTGCTGGTGGTGCCATCCCCGAAATTCCACTCATAATCGGTGGCATCGTAAGAGAGGTTGTCAAACTCAATATCGAACATGTTCAGGTTGGGAGAGAATGCTGCTGTTGGCAACGGATCAACCGTGACCTGAACTGAATTTGACGAGCTCGAACAACCGATCCAATCTTCGATGGAAACGACATAGGTGCCTCCCTCAAACACGGTTATCTCGTCACTCACCGAGCCGGTATTCCACTCGTAATACGGATACCAGGTAGAAACGCTTAGTACCACACTTTCTCCTTGACAGAACTGCGTTGGTCCGCTCACGTCAATCGTGGGTTGCGGAGGGTTTGAAACCTGATTCACCTGAAATGCCAATGTGTCCGTACAGCCGGTGTAGTGGGTTATCACCACCTGATAGTTACCCGCTGTGAGAAGCACACTTTGGCCGGTCTCGCTCGTGGGTAGCCACTGGTAGCCGGCATAGGTTTCGTTAATGCTGAGTTGCGAACCGGCCGAACCTACACAATAGTCGGTGTTTCCCATCAGGGTAAGGGGCAGGTTGGGCGGGCAGTTGATCTGCGCCCAAAGTTGTGTTATGGACAGGAGCAGGAAGGAAACCGTGTATGTGATCTTGGCAAACATGGGTCGTAAAAATAATACTTCGCTCTGGAGTGGTGGGAGGAAATAAAAAAGGCGATGAATTTCTTCACCGCCTTTCCGTAACCGATTGGCTTCGGTTTATTTCTTCTGTGTTCTGATCAACGCCTGGTGTCCGTTGATGTCTGCTCTCACCATGTAGATTCCTGCAGGAACTGATGACAGATCAAGGTTGATGCGGTTTGCACCTACTCTGATCGCGTTGGCAGCGGTCTGTACCAATGCTCCGGTGATGGAGTACACTTCGATGGTTGCCATGCCGGCAACGCTTGAAGTCACATCCAATGTGGAAAGACCTTCGGTAGGATTAGGGTAAAGTCCGAGAGAGAAAACACCGTTGGCCTCTTCGATACCGTTCGGGTCAGAAACGCTCATGGTGTATCCGCTTTCGTCCAATGCTCCAGGAACCGGCTGTGGAATGGCAAAGGAAGAAGGGATTCCGAACTGTGACAGAAGACCGCCTCCGATTGATGAGATGTCGGCCTCGCCAGAAGTAAGGGTTGTAATGTCAACCGTGAAAACGCCTGCCTGAGTAGGAGTTCCTGACAAGGTGATGAAACCATTGGCTCCTGCAACATAGGTGCAAGGAGTGGCATCGCATGCGCCACTGACGCCAGCAGGAAGTCCATTGACCAGAAGGCTGGTTGAAGAAACCGTAAGATCGAATGTCTGCGATCCCAAGCCAAGGAAACCGATGGCAAGTGCAGCCTGCGGGAATGCAGCCACAATGGCCTGTTCCACAACGGTTCCGCTAATAGATGCTGTTGCAGGAACGGTGAAGTTGATGACCTGACCCGAATAGGCTTGGCCCAAGGTTCCTCCTGGAAGTGTAGATGCCGATGGTGTGAACATCTGTGCAGAAGCTACAGACGTAGCAAGTGCAATGGTGCAAATAGAGAGTAAAGTTTTTTTCATGTTCAATTGTTGTAAGAAGTAGTTCGATTTAAATGAGTCACGAAGTTACGAAATCAATTTATTGGAAATGAAAAAGGCGATGAATCTGTTCACCGCCTTTCCCTTGTTTCCAGAAAAAGAAGATTATTTCTTCTGAGTTCTGATAAGTGCCTGATGTCCGTTGATCACCGCTTTCACCATGTAGATACCAGCAGGAACTGCAGAAAGATCAAGTGTCAATCGGTTTGCACCGACTCTGATCGACTTAGACGATTTCATTACCAAAGCACCTGTAATAGAGTAAACCTCGATAGAGGCCATTCCGGCAACAGTTGAATTGACATCCAACGTTGAAATTCCTTCGGTCGGATTCGGGAAAAGACCAAGCGAGAATGCAGCATTGGCTTCTTTGATGCCGGTTGAACTTACACTCATTGTGTATCCTTCTGCATCCAATACGTTCGGAAGAGCTGGTATGTCAACATTACCTACGATAGGCACACTGAACTGCCCTCCGAAAGGAATTGTGAATGATTGGATGGTTGTGCTACCTACAGTTGCTGAAGTGATATCGATCACGTAGTTACCTGTGGCAGTAGGAGTTCCACCGAATACGATGTCTCTCGAAGCACCACCACTTACAACACAACCACCACAGTTTTCGGTAACTCCTGCAGGAGCTCCAACAACGCTAAGTGTAGTAGAAGTTACTGTAACAGGATATGATGTGGTCGGAGAAATAACGCCCCCAGCAATGGCAGATACCGATGATGGAAGAAGGTTAAGAATGGTCTGACCGGTAACGTTGACAGTTGTTGGAATGGCCGCATTGATCGTTTGAGCGTAAGCGGTTCCCAATTCGCCATTGGCAAGGGGAGTCCCAGCCGCAGGTGTGTAGGTCTGCGCCATTGCAGCAACGCTCAAACCTAGGATTGCACTGATAGAAAGTAGAGTTTTTTTCATTTCGTTAGGAGTTGATATTAACTTTTGTGAACTGCAAAGATAAGAATCCGCATCATGTAATGGAATGCCGTTGATGAGAAAACACGGGTTTGCTTAAACAACGAAGCGGAGCTGGGTACATCCCGGCTCCGCTTCGTGCGTTCCTGTTCCTGAAAATGTCTTAGATCCCGATAGGCATCCTGGTTTTTTCTACCAGAAGAAGTTCTGTAAGAGACATGTTCATCATGATGGCGATCTCGTTTGCAAACCTTTTTTCAGAGGCTGTCAGTCGTCTAGTGTTGTTTTCTGTTCCCATGGCTTTATCCGCATTTCTGTTGTGTTTCATAATGTTCCGATTGTTCTGGTCTGTTTAACCGAACCAACTTCTTTTGCGTTTCCGAATACCGACAAACGACCTATTGGCCCTGATAAACGACCGGTAATATCGCCAACCGACAAAAAGTGAATATCATTGCCAACCACACACATGAAAGTTCTAGTTCTCTTTTATTCTCAGACAGGGCAGTTGAAGGAGATTGCCGACCGTTTTCTTTCGCCATTGGTTGAAGATGACCAAGTGCAGGTTGATTTCGCTAGGGTGGAAACCGAGCATCAGTTTCCTTTTCCATGGACACGACTCACTTTTTTCAATGCGTTCCCCGAATCGGTTTTCGGAGTCCCGTTCAAATTGAAACCTCTTCAGGTGGATGCAACGAAGGAGTACGACCTCATCGTTCTGGCATACACCGTTTGGTATCTCAATCCGAGTATCCCCATCTCGAGTCTGTTGCAACACGCGGATGCTGCCCGGATATTCAACGGAAAGAAAGTGGTAACGCTCATCGGTTCGCGCAACATGTGGGTACTGGCACAGGAAAGGGTTAAACGACACCTGAAAGAACTGAAAGCAGACCTGATTGGCAACGTGGTGTTGATCGATAGGAACAAGAACCTGGTGAGCATCATAACCATCATCCGCTGGATGTTCTATGGTAAAAAGAATCCTTTTTGGGGTTTTCCTCGGGCTGGCATCATTCAGCAGGACATTGAAACCAGTAGGCGTTTCGGAGAGGTCCTGCTGCGAAGGTTGAAGGCGAATGACCTTACGGATATGCAGCACGAGTTGAATGCGGAAGGTGCCGTGGACATCAACCCATCGTTGGTCATTCTGGAGAAGCGTGCCACCAAATTGTTCCACATGTATGGCAACTTCCTCATGAAAAAAGGAGGCTTTTTTGACCAAGAGCGTTTGGGAAGAGTGAGCCTCCTATCGTACCTGCTGCCTATCGGGGCATTCATCCTTTCGCCCATTACCACGCTCTCCTCGTTCTTGATATCCGTCATTAAGCGAAAAGAGTTGGCTTCCGAGATTCGCTACTACAAACAGAATTCGCTGCGCGAGTGAACAATTCTACGGGAATCTACTTATTTGAATTTGTGGTATGCAAGCATACCTTTGCGCGGCTAAAAGTCGCCCCAATCACA
>JBFHEW010000343.1:0-3971 GCA_041583955.1 Bacteroidia bacterium
GCCTATCAATTTAAATTCCGCATACTTGGAGACAAGGAAGAACGGGTTAGATGGAAAAACAGAGATGGACGTAACCGTTAACGGACTTTGGATAGGTAATCGGCTTTCGCTCATGGAAACCCTTACCATTACGTCTTTCCTACGACAAGGACACCGATTCCGGCTGTTTGTCTACGAGCCTCTGATCACTCCGATTCCACAGGGCTGTATCATAGATGACGCTAATCGGATCTTACCCGAATCCTCCGTTTTCAGATACCGGAATAGCACGCAATTCGGACAGGGTAAAGGAAGTGTTTCCGGTTTTTCAGACATTTTCAGATACAAACTTCTTCATGATGAAGGGGGATGGTGGGCAGACATGGACATCACATGTTTGAAACCGTTGGAAATTGATGAGGAATACTATTTCAGAGACCATCCGACACTACCCTTGGTGGGAAATATGCTAAAAGCACCGAAGGGATCGGAGCTTATGAAACACTGTTTTGAAGAAGCATCGGCTCAGGTGGATGAACACAATCGCGATTGGCACAAACCCATTGAAATTCTGGCTGATGCCGTGAGCTCGTTCGGGCTGACGCGATACGTTGATAAAGGTCATGTGCGTTCAAATCCGGATGATTGGGATCATGTACGGAACCTCCTGCTCGATAAAATGGAAATGCCCGAACAATACCTCTTCGTTCATTGGATGAACGAGAACTGGCGGTCGAAAGGATTGGATAAGAACGATTTCATGATCGGTTCCGCGTATTTCAAGCTTCTCGTTCAATTCGGGTTGATCAAAGACGATTTCAATGATTTTCAGCGGTGGAAGAACCGTTTCAGGCATCAATATCTAAATTGGTATTAATGAACACCTGGCTAATCATTGTAGAAAAAGTATTGGGTCAGCCGAAGCCCTGGCAAGCTTTGATGGTCACCCTGACAATTCTGATTCTACTGGTGATCGGTCTGACAACATTGATTGATCGGACGATCAAATCAAAGAAAAAGAGCAACCTGATAGCGCTGATAGTCGGAGTCGGCTTTGCATTATCCCTTGCTGAAGTGATTCTTTGCTTATTTGGAATTGGCTCTACCTACTTGGAAAAGCGTGGAGACGGCCGACCTGTAGACGTGGATTACCAAAAAGAGGGTCCTTGGACCTGGGAAAAGAACTCTTTTCACCGGCTAAAAACACCGGTATATGATTATCCGAGGAACACTAATCGTTTCGGCTTAAGTGACGCGGATTGGGTTGACTCTACCGGCACCTATAGGATTCTTGTTCTGGGTGATTCTTTCACGGAAGGCGATGGGGCGCCCTATGATTCGTCCTGGGTTTCGCTGATCAGAGGAAGATTCAATCAGGATAGTATTAAGGTTGAGATACTGAATGCCGGGGTGTGTGGTAGTGATCCGTTCGAGCAGCTCAACCTCTACCGAAAAGTTCTTGCTCCACTGAAACCAGACCTGATAATTGTGGCAACCTCCACCCCGGATTTTACCTATGATGGTATGGTCAAAGGAGGAATGGAACGGTTTGATAAACACGGTCACAATATTAGCTTACTTGAAGCTGCGTATTCGTACAGCAGAGTTGCTCGCCTCTTCTTGAAAGTATGCCTTGGCTACAATGACATGCTGATAAGGACAAGAGAGCAGGACAAGATTGCCTCTAAAACGAAGGTTCTTGCGGAAGATGTTGTCTCTCTTTTCGCAAATGAGGTTTCGATTCCAATCATGTTCGTGATGTTCCCGTACGAGTCGGAAATATCTTCAGGCGACTACGATTATAACCTTGATGATGTCTTTTCTTCAGCCTGTGACCAATATTCCAATGTATCCTTCTTCTCATTGTTTGATTGCTACACGTACCGAATAGAGGAGTCGGGTTTTGGCCACAAAGACCTATGGTGGATACCTGATGACGGGCACCACAGACCGAGGGGTTATGCCCTCATGGCCGATTGTATCTACGAAAACATTAAGTTAGACGTAGAAAGGGCGGTGAACAACAAAACCACCCACATTAGAAAAGTACCCTCTTGAGTTTCTTCGATAAAATATTCGGCCGTAGCAAGGCAGAGGTTGTAGGTGGCGGACTTCCAACCGGCACCATCGCGGAATACAACAAGACCCGACACGTCAACGATAAGGACCTTCTCTGCCATGCGCCCTTCTCCAATATGTATTTCAATACCGAAGGCCACGTGGCACTGTGCTGGAAAACGTTTCACCGTCATGAGGTCTACTCAGAGGACCGTTCGATAATGGACATCTGGAAAGGGAAGAATTTTGAAAAGATAAGGGCGGGTATAAGAGCATGCGATCTGGAATTCGGCTGTCAGGAATGCAAGAAGCACCTTCTAGAAGGAAACTACGTGAATGTGCTCTCAAAGGCATACGACAACGATCATCTGCACCCGGTTTACCCCACCATCATGGAATTTGAGCTGAGCAACCGGTGTAATCTGGCGTGCACCATGTGCAATGGTAATCTGAGTTCCAGCATCAGACGCGATCGGGAGAAATTACCTCCTCTACCCTCTCCATACGGCCAGAAATTCGTAAATGAGTTGAGTGAGTTCATCCCTTATCTCCAAGAAGCTCGGTTCAACGGTGGCGAGCCATTCCTCATTAAACAGTATTATGATATCTGGGACAACATTGCAGCTTTGAACCCCCGATTGAAACTGGTGATCGCCACCAACGGAACTGTGCTTACTACCAAGGTGAAGGAATACATGGATAAATGTAATTTCCATTTCAACATCTCTATTGACGGGTTCAGTCCGGAAACGTATGAATCCATCAGGGTGAATGGGAATTTCACCCAGCTCATGGCGAACCTGGAATATTTCATTGACTACTGCAAAAGGAACGACCGGACGTTATGCATCATGATAAACCCATTGAGGCAGAACTGGTGGGAGATGCCGGCATTTGTGAGTTGGTGCAACGAACAGAACATTCACCTATGGTTCAACACCATTATGAAGCCGGCCGATCAGGCGTTGTGGAGTTTGCCTGCCAACGAATTGAAGGAGGTACTGGACACGCTTAAGGCAGCAAAACCGCGCACACGGGGAATAATACCTACAGAGATAGAAAAATACAATCTGCAGACGTACAGGAATCTCGTTGACAAACAGATCGCCACTTGGTACCAAGAAGCGCTGCAACGTCAAGGACAAGAAGATCCGTTGGAACTGAAAGATGACGCAAACGCAGAGGTCAAGGTGTCTGTGAAGGTTCGTTCCTACTTCGGAGCATCAAGAACCAGCCAAGCAGCCGAGCTCCTTGAAAAATTGAACCAGGTTAGCTTGCTCATTACCGATGAGCATGATAGGGAAGCATTCTACCGAATGGTCTTGGGCAGCAACCCTGAAACGCTGCTGGAACTGGCCCAAAAGGAAAGTGCAACACAACTACTTCAACGCTTCGAGAACGAATTGAGGTCTCAATAATGCTCTTGGAGGTGTGCGATCAGCTTTTCCGCAGGGTTGGAATAGATCAGCTGCAAATGATTCACAACACTCCTTCTGTCAATATCATCTATCAGGTCGCTGATCATGGCCTGTTGCCTGCGTCCGTCTTCTACATGTTTCAGAATAGCGCTTGTGCGTTCTTGCACTTGATGGAATCCGTTTGTCCCGAAGAACGCTCCTGCTAAGTAAGGCAGAACCGAAAAATATGCTCGGAAGAATTGGTCGTCACCCGTTTCCTTCCAAATATCGAAAAGGTGGCTTCTGATACGGATGTCATTATCTGTTCCCAATTCAGGAAACGAGAACCCGGCAGAGATCAATACTTCATGCATGTGTGTTTTACGCTGTGCAAAATGCCAGAGCAGCATTCCTGCCAGATTCCGTTCCAAAGCACCGATCTGTGGTTCCAGAGCAAGGTATTCGGGAGAAACAACGGTAAGGTCCGCGTAGTTATCCATTTCCTGCAGCGACAATTCGGCCCGCTCATTCTTCCAA
>JBFHEW010000344.1:0-3964 GCA_041583955.1 Bacteroidia bacterium
ACTTCCCAAGAAGGAAGGATTCAGGCTTATCAATATCGGCTCCCTCCACAAGAACAAGAACCATCAATTCCTTCTCAAACTCATGAAGAGGCTGTTGGAAATGGGCCATACCGATATCTTTCTAGACATATACAGTGACGGGCCAGAACGTGGCTTCCTTGAGCAGGAAATCGTTAGATACGGGCTTCAGACGCACGTAGTATTACATGGAGTCATCAGCGATCCTGAAGTGCAATTGAACAAGGCTCACGTACTTACCCAATGTGCATGGCACGAGCCTTTTGGCCTTATAATCGTTGAAGCTATGGCCTGCGGAATTCCGGCCATGTCGTTCAATACCGGTGGGCCTTCAGAACTCATCTTGGACGGTGAAACCGGGTATCTCATACAGAAGGACGATCTGGATATGTACATATCAAAGATCCTAGAACTGTACGATGACCGCAAAAAAACCGAACAACTTGGAAAAAATGCAATTGAACATGCGCGGCAGTTCGGATTGGATGAATATGGCAAGAAGGTGGAGGCGTTATATGAGCGTTGCTTAGCCCGCCCCAAGGTTTGACTCCGCCCATTGCAGGTCCTGAACAGATGGCTCGTAGTCGGCCATTTCCTGATCCTCCCGATCGATCCTATAGGTAGGCAGTCCGTTTTCAAGTACAACCTCAAATCGCGTATTCTTGGCGGTTTTCTCGGCCTCCAAGACATCCGGGAATGGCCCGAAAAGTGTTTCATCTATCTTAACCAATCGATCACAGAACTCCCGCTGAAATCGCCATTTGAGGCTGAGTGGGTCATTGGTCCCGAAATTCCTTTGGTTCCAATTACGTTTGAATACCTCGAAATCGGCCACGGCAGATGGTCTGTTCTGATCAGAGTGACTATTGTAGGCTTCGCGCCATTCGAAATATTGTCTTCTATAGATGAGATTTTCGTCAGACTTCAAGCCCTCGCAATGGAAGTAATACTTTTTACTCTCCTTCTCAATAGCATAGTAGAAAGGAACTCGTATCACATCAAACTTACCGTGCTCAACGTATTCGATATCTGTTCCGAATCTGACCAGAATCGGTTCTCCGGGATCGATGGCCGGCAAGTTCTTGCGCGTGTGACGGAAATCTCCTCTGAGGTTTGTGCGTGGCAGCTGAATTGTCCGAGGCCGATCGTTCTCAAGCACCTTTTGTCGGAGTAGCTTCATGCTTTGGTCTCCTGAGGTCCGACATACCATATCCGCATCCCAGCGCAAATGCCATTTATACCGTGTATGCTTGAGACCGGCATTGCGACAATCTCCGAGAAGAGCATTGGGCATTTCGAGGACGTCAACTTCTATCTGCGATCCGAACTCGCGTTTGAAATCGTACATCATTTGAAGTGTGGCATCATCCGATCCGTTGTCTATGCACACCACTTGATCTACAACACCTACAAGGCTTTTAAGACAGAAAGGAATGATGTACTCCTCGTTCTTGGCAGAAACAACTGCCGTGATCCCATTCATCAAATGCCCCCCGTCCTTCGCTCTATCCCACGTTCTTACCCACCGATACCATCCGTTATAAAGGAATACCGACAGTACTTTTCTGACGAGGAATCTCATTCTGTTCATGCGAGACCAAAAATGCGTTTAAACTTTCGGATGCCAACCCTGAGCAACGTGGTTTCATGAAGCTGAGCATGAAAATGAACTGGTTCCCAGCGCCTTAGCAGATAGTAATAAATGGCGTAAAGCCCCGGAATTGTCCTCACGAACCAGAACAGGCCCGTCCATCTGGCAAACTCATTGACAACGGATGGTGCAACATTCAGGTCGGTTCCATTAATTCTGAATCCGAAACGTTTTTCTTCAATACTGGCACCTGGCATAAAGGTCAACTCCAAAACCGCACTTTTCCTTCCGCTGTTTCTCACTTTCACAATTCCGTTGTCTGAATGGATATCGGCAAAGCAGAAGTTCCCTAGACTGAAAAAGATGGGCTTTCCTTTGTGCCTCATGGATGCTTGAAACGTATGCGTGTGATGACCTACCACGGCATCTGCCCCAGCCTCTATCATTGCCTTGGCCTGAGCTATCTGTTCTTTATGAGGGAAATAACCGTAATCACATTTTCCACCCCAATGTAGCAACACAACCATGTGGTCCGTCCGGTCTTTAAGCTCTTTTATCTGCTGAACGATCTTCTTCATATCGAATTCGTTGGCATAGACCCGCGCTTCCTCAGGGACGTTGGGATTCGTGTCTGAATGAACATAATTGAGAAATCCGACCTTCCTCTGCTTTCCCTCCCATATGAAAGGTCTTTGCGCATCAAGCGGGTTTTGTGCAGCGCCTATTGTTGCAATGCCACAATCACGCAATTTTCCGATCGTCCGTTCAAATCCTTCCTCCAGATTATCATAATAATGATTTGTGGCCAAGCTCACTAACCCTAAATTCAAATGACGCAGCGCATCCAATGCTTTCAGCGTGGTTTTGAGTCGTGGTTTCTTCTCGAGATTCTCAGCCTTACCTTGAGCCAGACACTCAAGGTTTCCGACCACCAGATCAGCACCGGTTAGGACCTCGCTCAGCTCCGAAAACGGATTATGTCCCGATTCGAGAACCGACACATATTCATCATTGAAAGAAATGTCGCCAAGAAATCTGATACGTATAGGTTCGTGTGCCATCTTCAACTTGCTTCAATACTAAAGAATAAATACGGATTTTAGCGGTCACCAAAGACCTATGTTAGTAGGAATCATAATCAATTCGGGAGATTTCAAAGCAAACAGGTTTCCGCACTGTACTGCAACATCAGCTGATGGTGACGTCTTGCTGCATCACACGAATGCTTCTTCAGTCAGAGGGATCCTGGAAGCGGATACAAACCGATTCACATTCACTTCTGAACAACCATACGTTAGGCGGAATGGGGCATACACCATTCTTGAAGACGGCTCGATAGCGTTAGAAGAAGTGATCGGAATTGCCGAGAACAATTTTGCCGGATTTCAATTCCGAGTCAAAGAGAAGGGCTGGGAATGCTGCATTTCTTCTGCGCGGATCACGCGCGCCCGGATCTATTTCCTGCTGCTTTCGGACGGCATTCTTTGTTCGGATGACCTTAGGGAGCTTCTTCCCTACTCCGGTCGGAAAATGAACCCTGATGGTGCATTCTCAATTCTGAAATATGGTGACGTACCGGAATACATTACCGTTATCGATGACATTTTCTGCGTGCCTGTCGGTCAGCGCCTCACGTTCGGGCCAAAGGAGCTGAAAAACTGGTGCAAAGAAGGAAACATACCGCGTAGTGCATTCGATTTCTTCTTCAAGTTGAATTTCCCGATGGACGGTGGAAACATCTCCAAAACTGAGAAGTTGATGGAGGAGCAATTTTCGTTCATTTCCACACTCAACCCGCTGGTACCGATTTCAGGTGGGGTTGATAGCACTTTGGCGAATTGCCTCATTGACAAATTCATTGAGGGCGCGTACCCTGCCTATTACATTCAGTTCGGTGATGATGACCCTGAGGTGACGTTTGCAAAAGAAGCAGCAAAAGCAACCAAGGCCGAGTTGGAAATTGCTGTTTTCCGACCGGAAGACACCATTCCGAGTTTCGGATATCAAACTGACCACGCCATACAGCCGATCGGAGAAAGTTCTACCATTTCTACCGCATACTTTTTCAAAAAAACAGGGCTGGCTGGCCACAAGGTGATCGATGGAACATTGGCAGATGGCTGCTACGGCTCCACCAATTACAACAGACAGGTTATTGGAGACCTACCCGAAAGACCTGTCTGGCAACAACGAATGAATGAGTGGGTCGCTGCTCAGTTGCAGAGCCGAAAACTTCCTGGTTTCGAGAAGTTCCATCCTCGCGACAGCTATATGAAAGACCCATTCATGCAATTCATGGATGTGTACCTCGGGCCTTTTGGCAATATGTGGCTTCGGGATGCGAAGAACGCCACG
>JBFHEW010000345.1:0-3954 GCA_041583955.1 Bacteroidia bacterium
ATACTTTCTGCGGTACAATCGCTCAATCCGGCTCAGGACATGGAGGTGTTTGAAAAAGTGGCCGATAACCTTTCGGCATCCATGCCGGAATCCGATTATGTGAAACAGTTCAAAACACAGCTGGTCGACATCCGATCGAAACAACAGGCCGCTGGCCGAACAGAGATCGGTGCCGTTGCCCCTGAAATGGTGCTGAAAACACCTCAAGGCGAAGTCATCAAACTTTCTGATTTCAGAGGTAAGGTTACCATGATCGATTTTTGGGCCTCGTGGTGCAGACCGTGTCGAATGGAGAACCCGAATGTTGTGAAAGTCTACAACCGATACAAGGACAAAGGCTTCGAGATTTTCGGGGTGTCGCTCGATCAAGACGGTCAGAAATGGATCCAGGCCATTGCGCAGGATGGACTTACATGGAAACACGGATCGGAACTCCGGTTCTGGGAATCGAGTTTCGTACCTTCCTATAATCTGGACGGCATTCCAATGACCTATCTTTTGGATGAGAACGGAGTGATCATAGCCAAGGGGTTACGTGGCGAACAATTGGAGCAAAAACTGAAAGAAATATTCGGCTAAACGATAGTCCGTCAAACGCCAAGCCCGAAAACATAACATCATTGCGAGGACCGAAGCAATCTTTTTCAATTGAAATACAGGATTGTTACAGCCGTGCCTTCTCAGCAATGACGTCTGTCATTTTCCTGCTTCAGGTTCTTCCTTTTTCTCTCTTTGCTCAGTCTTATTTCCAACAGGAGGTAAATTATGAGATACATGTTTCGTTGGATGACGTGAAACACCGGCTGCACGCATTCGAAACCATCGAATACACGAACAACTCCCCTTCTACCCTCACCTACATCTGGTTTCATCTTTGGCCCAATGCATACAAGGATGGGAAAACAGCCCTATCCAAGCAAATGCGCGCGGATGACGACCTGGAGCTTTTTTTCTCAAATCCGAATGACAGGGGTTGGATCGATAGTCTGGACTTCAAGGTTGATGGAAATTCCGTCCGGATGGAGTTGGATGAGCGGAATAAGGACATTTGCCGCATATTCCTTAACGAGCCCCTTGCGCCTGGCCAAAGTATCCGGATCTCCACTCCCTTCCGAGTTCAGATTCCGAAAGGCATATTCTCCCGTTTAGGGCATCTCGATCAGGCCTACCAGATAACCCAATGGTACCCGAAACCTGCCGTGTTCGACAAGAATGGCTGGCACCAGATGCCCTACCTCGGACAGGGAGAATTCTATTCTGAATTCGGTTCGTTCGATGTGCATATTACGCTTCCAGACAATTATGTGGTCGGGGCAACAGGCGATCTTGTGAACGGAGAACAGGAAATCGCATGGCTCAATGAAAAAGTAGCGGCAACCGAGGCCATACAGGAATTCAACTACAGCGACCTATCGTTTCCACCATCATCCCAACAAACCAAAACGCTGCACTACCATCAGGAGCATGTACATGACTTCGGGTGGTTTGCAGACAAGCGTTATCATGTGTTGAAAGGAGAAGTGGCACTACCGGAATCAGGCAGAAAGGTGACCACCTGGGCCATGTTCACGAACAATGAGGCCGATCTGTGGAAGAATGCCATTGAATATCTGAATGATGCCACCTACTACTACTCGCTCTGGGTCGGTGAGTACCCGTACAACCATGTTACGGCAGTAGACGGTGTGCTTTCAGAAGGTGGAGGCATGGAATATCCCAATGTCACGATCATCGGTGAAAGTGGCGATGCCGTTTCGCTGGAGGAAGTGATCATGCACGAGGTTGGGCACAATTGGTTCTATGGCATGTTGGCGAGTAATGAACGTGATCACCCGTGGATGGATGAAGGCCTCAACTCGTTCATCGAATCACGCTACATGCATCGGAAATTCCCCGATCTGATGCTACGGGATGTGTACGGTGGTCGAAAACTCACCGACCTCGGTCTGAAATGGGCAGGTGTCTACAACATGAAGTACAGCAGCCTTGCGCAACACATCTACAACGTTGCCGCCAGGGCCAATACCGACCAACCCATTGAGTTGCCAGCAAACGAATACACCACAGTGAATTACGGCAGCATCGTATACGTTAAGACCGCCTATGCCTTCAATTATCTGATGTCGTATCTGGGCGAGGAAAAGATGAACGAGTTGATGCGGACTTACTTTGAACGTTGGAGGTTCAAGCATCCGCAGCCTGAGGATTTTGAAACCGTGGCGATTGAAGTGACGGGAGATTCACTCAAATGGTTCTTTGATGGGGTCATCAGAAGTGCCGATAAGATGGATTACGCTGTGGCCCAATTGCATAGGGATACCGATAAAGTAAGAGTGAAGATTCAGAACCACGGTAGCGTAAATGGTCCGTTTCCCGTGAGCGTATTGCGCGGAACCGACACGGTTTCTACCAGCTGGTTTCCCGGAACCGACACCGCTATGTGGCTCGAACTTGAATGCACAGACTGCGACCGGGTTGTTGTGGATGCCTACGAGAACATCCCGGACATTAACCGAAAGAACAACACCATGCGTGTGCGAGGTGTGTTCAGAAAAGTGGAGAAATTGCAACCGCGGTTCGTCTTCTATTTCGAAGATCCTTATCGTTCGCAGTTCGCCTTGGCACCGACCATCGGTTGGAACACCTATGACGGATTCATGCTGGGTGGCGCCATTTACAACGACATTCTGCCGGAAAACAGGTTTTCGTACATGATCATGCCCATGTACGCATTCAAATCAAAAACCATCACGGGTTCAGGAAGGATCGCCTACACTTTCCATAACGATCAGAAGTATCCGAACGTGACCGTTGGGTTGGAGGGGCAGCGGTTCAATGTGGGGCGCATCTGGCCTTACTACAATCCTACCGACAGATTCAGCCCACAGGTGCCGCGGAACCTGCTGAGGCAATTCGTACGCTTAGATTTCATTCCGAGTAGGAGAAGAAGCAATACAGAACATAGCCTGCGACTACGGAACACGATGTACTTCAAGGAAACGGGTGAACTGGTGCGAAATATCCCGCAGATCACACACCATTGGAAACGACAATTCTCTCCGCACATTGCAGAGCTGAACACCGACCTGCATTGGCTGAACAACGAAGCAAAACTCAGCGTTGAAGCCATTTACCGCTTCAAATTCAAACGAGGCTATGGCATCAGAGCGCGGTTTTTCGCGGGCAAATTCTTCATGCGGTCTTCCACTCCCGGATTCAATTTCAGAATGAATTCATTCCTCGAGTATCAGGATTATCTCTACGATGGAACTTTCATTGGAAGAAACCCGGGCAACGGTTTTCTGGAGCAGCAGATCATGGAGGCCGATGGCGGTTTCAAAAGCCGTATCTGGATCGGGAGCTCCAACGATTGGATTCTGGCACTTAATCTTTCCTCAACCCTATACCGGTGGATTCCGATTGAGCTCTTCGCAAGTGTTGGAACCTATGCCAATGCAAGGAACGCCCTTCCCGGTTCACAGCTTTTCCTGGCCGAATTCGGAGTAAGCGTCATTGTGCTGCGAGACGTTTTGGAAGTGCATTTCCCTTTCCTCTACTCCAAAGACATCAAGGAAGACGTAAAATTGAATACCAGCAACTACGGGCAGCAAATTCGTTTTACCTTCAACCTCAACGAACTCAAGCCTCAGCAACGCCTCAAAAAACTATTGGACTGAGAACGGACAAACATGTTAATGTATAACCTCAGACACGATGAAAAGGAATGAGCGGTAAGATCTACTTCGCATCCGATTTTCATTTGGGCGTTCCAGACCAGGAAAAAAGCCGCGAACGTGAACGAACGCTGGTGAAGTGGCTGGATCAGATAGCGAAAGATGCTTCAGAAGTATATCTGGTAGGCGACCTGTTCGATTTCTGGTATGAATATGAAACAGTGGTACCGAAAGGATTTGTGCGGTTTCAGGCCAAGTTGGCCGAACTCTGCGACAACGG
>JBFHEW010000346.1:0-3953 GCA_041583955.1 Bacteroidia bacterium
ACCGTTGATCTGAAAGACTACGAGCGCATTAAGGATAACCCTGCCATCCGCGTCATCGGACACATCACCGATAAGGGAGACGGCTATAATTTGGTTTCTCACGATCAGATCATTCCGCTTACAGCGCAAGGCTGGAAACATCTAGACTGAATCGCTATTCGTTTTTGATACACCGGCACGAGATCTTGTTCTGTCGAGAAAAGAGATTATTGCTCTGAAGATAAGCGATGTCGTCATCGTAGCGCAGTGAGAAGGGAACAGCTATCGACCCATTGGTCTGGAAAGACCACCAGTAGCCCCACAGCGTGAGGTTTTCAAAAGCATTGTCATACTGTGCATCGAATAAGCCTCCGGGCAGACCTGTCCAACCCGATTCGTTGGTGGCACCTGTATTTGGCAATGCCCAAAGCGTGTCTGCCTTCAGCGCGCCTCCAGCCGATTCTCCTGGACCGAAATTCATCCACATGGGTGCCCATTCACCTTCAAACGGCAAGCGCCATCCGGGAGGACATGCAGTAAGTGCCGTCTCATGGTCATACAACCGTCCATAAGTTCCGCAGTTTTCAGGGTCATTGTCGTAGCAGACGCTGCCGGGCGCGTCATATCGTAGATTCTCAGCCATCCAGACCCGATTGCCTATGCAAACGGTTTGGTATTGTTCACCATCTCTCGGGTCAGTCAGAATGGCACCACAGTTGTCGTACTGATGCTCCTGACTGTAATACTGCCTGAGGTAAAGCGGCCAAACCTGTGTTGCGGCCGGAGGTTCTGTGAGCTCCGTAAGCGGCCTGCTGGCCCTATTGTAACCTAAGGCAGGCACATAGAAATTCTCGGAACCATCAGCCTTGAGATGGGCCTCTCCTGTAGAATCCCGGTCGACCACCAGGTTTTGAATAAGATGCCATTCCATATCGTGGCAGAACTGGTCATCCACTACCGAGGCATAACCCTCTATGTCTGCATATCCGTAATAGGTGGCCAGTCCTTTGGAACGCCATGCTTCGGGCATATTATTCTTGGCGGAGCCGTCTGCGGTGTGGCCGCTGTAACAGTAGTTTCCTAACAGAACCGCATCAGTAAGGTCAATGTCAAGATTACGGATGTACTTTTCGGTTACGAAGATCCGATAGTTGAACTCCACCACTCCGGACATCCATTTGCTCACCGTTGGACCCACACTTATTTCGCCACTTTCCACTTTATCCTGTGGGATGCTCTGAACGTTAAAGGTCTCATTGATGATCTGTTCTCCGATCTCAGGTCGCCAAGGATGGTCACCATAAAACCTCTCGGAGACGTGGGCCATGTAGAAGCCATTTTTATTTCCATGAACATCGATGATGATGAGACCGTATTCACTCAATCGATTCAGGTCGTCAAAATCGGCATGGATGCCAACCTCAAAATCCACGTCCATCTCAATATCCCCCGATTCTGCAAGGTTTCTGAGGTCGTTAATAAGAAGAGGGTCATAGTAGAATTCTTCCGGGTACGGAATGATGAAGAGTATCTTATTGTTCTTGATCTTCTCGGTCTGTGTCTCTGCCATTCTGTAGGCCACCGGACTTCCACCACCACCGCCTCTTGTAAGATGACGGCCATTTTCATCGACAGGAATAAAGTTGATGGGTGATCGCAGTCCATTGGTGAACTCCACCTCAATGGAAGTGAAGTCATGGAATGTTCCTCCTGCCACATCGGGGTGGTTGACCAGAAAGTTATTCAATTCCATGAATGCCAACACGGAGTCTCCAGATTGCTCGTATTTCTCTATATAGAGTTGTATGGCATCATGCAGTACATTCATGTTGGCAGTGAGTTTTTCTGCTGTACTCAGAGTGGGTTCATTGCTGTCCTTCTTACATCCCAAAACAAGGATACTGACGGAAAAAGCAAGGGCTAGAATCTTTTTCATGACCTGAATTTAAAAATTCGGGTAATTATCTGAAAATGCCCCACACGGCAGGCATTTGGGTTTCTGCAGTATCTTGGTCACATGCTCAAAATAAACTGGTCTAAATTCAAGAATGAAAGAGGCACCTTGCTCTTCCTCGTTGACCTCTTCATGGTCAATCTGGTGGTCATAAACCTGCTCTACATTTTCATTGAGTGGAACTTCACTATCGATTTCGTGAATGCATTCCTCAAGCAGCAGATGCCGGCATTTCATCGTTGGTACGACACGCATCTGCATCGCAACTTCTTCCGATACGACATCTATTTCGTATCCATTTTCATCATTGAATTCTGCATCCGTTGGTTCTTTGCTGTTTACAACCAGAAACATCACCGTTGGTTCTTCTATCCTTTTCTTCATTGGTACGATGTGCTAGGATGTGTTCCGTTAGGTCAGTTCCGTTTTCTGAGGATCTTTCGGGTGTCAAGCATGGTGGTGCGATTGCATAAGATGGGCGTGATCGATCTGCGCGAATCGTACTTCTTTCAGATCTACAGTCGCTACAGCGCCATGGTCGTGGAAGAAGTATCAGACCGTGTGGTGGTGAACGTGCTGGAAGGCGTTCAGGAAGAGTTGAAGCACGGAACGCCCGTTGCAAGTCGCATCATCGTAGAGGTGATCCGTCCACAGAAAGAGGTGTTGGTGGAGTGGCTTTCTGGCAGGATCACAGCGGCAAGTGAGCAGCACTACGAGCGCTATCAGGATCAGCTTCAGACATACGTCAATCGGAAGGTGGCCGAAGCGGTACGGAACAATTCAGAAGTAAAGGATATTGCCGGGATTCCGTTGGTGGGCAGCACCATTACCGGAAAACTTGAAAAGGCCGTGGCACAGATAACCTATGCGGTGATAGAAGGAATGATGAAGGACCTGAGCAGCGAGGAAAACGTGAAGGTGATCAGCGAACTTGCCGATGTTACCATGGATATGATGTTGCTTCAGGAAGAAGATGAGGATCTGAACAGGATGAGTGTTGAAATGATCAACCAGAGTATCGAGATACTGAAAGATCAGGTAAAGATCAAACGCTGGGAGCAGGCAGACCGCAATTGAGGGCGGCCAGTATTCTGTCAGTCCTTCGATGGCCGGTAGAAAATGATGATCTGCACCAACACGGCAATGATGGCCAAGGCCAATAGCTCGGCACGCGAGACGAACGAATTCCTGTCGAGCGAGATCTGAGCCGCTTTTTTCAAGTTCCAGCTTTCTTCCTGCTGAATGGCAGATAATCTGTCGAGGGAACTTCGTATCTGTTTCGACACGTCAACCAGCTCCTGGTTGGAAAGGCGCACTGCATCGGGTTCCGAAACAAGTTGTGCTGAAATGGTATTCAAAGAATTCAATTGCTTCTGCAGGCGTTCAAGTACGCGACCTTCCTCTTGCGTCAATTTCGTGCCACGGAAAACGGTCATCAACGAATCCAAGCGGGCCATTTCGGCCTTGTCAGTGCTTGCTTCATACCGCACTTTCTGTACCTGTTCGTGCACAATTCCGCTTATCTGATACACGTAATGCTGGGCCATTACACGGTCCTTGTAAACCGAGGTGATCTTTGTCTGCACGGTTTCGTAGTGGTGCTGATCCAGCCTATTGGTGGCCAGTATCAGTAGAAATACCAGAAGAAAGGCTGCCCCAACCCTGAGTTTACCGGATAGATTCATGCTAGAGGTCTTTAGAAATGTGAACGATGGTTAAACACACAATAATAGTCAATGTTGCAACCGGCATCCAACTGCCGGTCTGCTGAAAATGTCCTCTAAAATAGTAACCACAAGCTCACTTTTTGGTTAGGAAGGATACATTCATCAAAACACACCCACGCCCTTCAGCAATAGGCGTGGATGCCTATGTTTCTGACCGAAAATCACCTTACCAACAGCACCACTTCAAAACTTTTGAGATTAATTGACCTGCGCCCCATAAATAACAGGGGTGTTGTGGTAATATTTGTAAAACCAAAAACACAAACGTCATGATAATAGGGGTTCCCAAGGAA
>JBFHEW010000347.1:0-3948 GCA_041583955.1 Bacteroidia bacterium
GCTGGAAGTACGGTTACCGCGATGATGTTGGTGGACACATCGGCCGCACCACCGCAGGTTGAGCCACGCCTACGATAATAGGTGGTTGAGGTAAGACCGCCAGGTGGGTCGTATGTCGCAGAAGTGGCACCTCCGATGTTACTCCATGATCCAGTCCCATTTGGACTTGACTGCCATTGGTATGTCATCCAAACGGAACCATTGTTCGAACTACCAAGCAAAGACGGGTCGCCTCCATAACAGACGGTCTGTGTCCCTGTTATTGAACCCGGTATAAGGCTTTGATAATACCAGTAATAGCGCCATTGCACACCATACGTTCCTTCAGCGCAGGTTCTATAGTCTGTAAATACGTGCCACGTACAAGGAGCATAATCATCAATATCATTGATCGTCCGAACCGTACCGTAACCACCACACACCGCGTCATCACCACCACAGATGAATCCGTCAGATTCATATCCGTTTATCTGCATCGAGATCGGGGCTAAGGAAGATTGCGTCTGTGGGGCCACCCAGTTGAGATTCTGGGTTCCGTCCCATCCACAGAATCCATCCCGGTCCCGGTTCCAATCATAATTGGTTCCATTCACCAGGACCCGCATCCTCCAACGGGGGTCCGCAGCCCCATTACAATCATCGCAACCCGCCTCGTTGTAAAACAGATTGAGTCCATCGATCTCTACAGTAACATTCTGGGCATGAATAGACGCCAGAAACGAGAAGGTCATTAATAGGAGAGTAGATATTTTCTTCATGATAGTTGGTAGCAAAACGTGGTCAGTGAATGTCTTCACCGTTGAAGTTTGTCTTTGTTTCAAGGGGCAGCAATCTTACGATCCGTTCCTGTTCCTCTTGATCGATATCGGTATTCCAGCAAGCGAGCCATTCAAGCCCTTTCAGGAATTCGATCTCATTGGGTAGCCGTTTTATCGGGTTCCCGAAAACAGCCAAATAGTAGAGCAATTTCATCTGACCGATTTCCTTAGGAACTTCCGTGATGCGATTATTACCTACGGATATATAGGTAAGCATCGGTGCTGTAAACAACTCTTCGGGAATCTTTTGAATACGGTTGTCTGAAAGACACAACTCCTCCAATCGCTTCATACCAGCAATTCTTGCCGGAATCGAATCGATGTTCATGTTGATAAGCCTTAGCACGCGCAGATGGGGAACATCCCAGATTTCTTCTTGGAAAACGACTTCATCGGAAGTACTGGATAGCATCAGTTTTTCCAAATTGCGCATGCTTGCAATTGATGGATCGATGCGCACCAAAGGATTCTGTGAAACGTTCAGTACCCTAAGATCTGAGCAATTGGTTATCTCCTGACCGATGGAGGTCAACTGATTCTCGTTGAGAAATAACTGGCGCAGTTGTTTCATCTGGGAGAGAAATGCAGGAACCGTGGTAAGATCGTTATTGGCGAGGTCCAATATTTCCAAGTTCTGAAATTTCAGAACTGAACTAGGCACTTGCTTCAGCCCCATGCCACGCAGATTCAAACTTCGTACTTGGTCGGAATAAAGCAAGGCCCGATCGAGGTCATCGAAATATCCCATCTCAACAGGTGGTGGATCCGGAAGCGGAATTCGATCATTCGACTGTCCAAGACAAACGCTATGGCCTACCAGTAAAATCTGAACAAGAGTGACGATGGAAACTAAGCGCCTTCCAATGATAGGCATGTATCTACAATTCAAAATGAGGACTACGAAGTTAGAACATTTAACTGCCTGAAACAGCCATCGGTAGCTAAAACTCTAACATTCATAGAATTTTAATCTGTTCGGTTCCTGTAGGCGATATCAACAGTCTGTAATACAATTCTTTCAAAGGCCGGTGGTAGAGCCGAGATACTTGCCGCATCGGTCGGTCGATAACTGTAGAGCACAACTTCCACACTTTTAATGGGCGGGTTCCCTTCATGTTGATTCCATCGTTCTATCTCGTACATCAACTTGCTTTTCAAGGCGATTTCCTCACGTTTGTTTCTAAAACGCCTTAAGGTCAGAAACATCATGATGTGCTGTTCGGGCGCATTCGAATAGAGCTTTCCGTTCTCCAGTGCGCGTCCATTAGAAACCCTTTTTGTTCCAACATCGGTTACGAACTCGATCTGCATGTATCCCTTTTCTTCAGGCGGATCGGGAGAATACAAGTGCCAGAACTGACGGAAAAAACTGTACTGGGGCCACCAATCTGGCATTAGACGTTCAATAGGTTTGTTAAGCCGCAATGCATTGAGCCCAAGCTTTACCCTATCGGGTGTCTTTGATACGGTCGTATGGTACAGATTGCTTTCCAAGATGACGAACAGGAGGTAGACGGAAATTATCCGTTCCGCCCACATCCTAGTTGTATGGTTGCCTAAGGAGAATTCCCGCTTCGGAAAAACCTTAGACCAGTTGAACTTCTCCTTCAGAGAATCCCAAGTATGACCCGGCACCAACAACAGCGCAACGCATGTGGCGAACCACTTGAAGTAGCCAACGTCTATGAATAGATCTATGCCCCAATGCAGCGTGAAGATCATCAGCAACGCAACCCAACGCAGCGTCATATTTCTGAACGGTATGAAAAGCAACAGAAGAATGGCCAGCTCGGCCATCAAGGTGTAATAGGTCAGTGCCGTGGTAAGCCAATTCACCTCAATAATGGAAGCTGCAAGTGGTCGCGCCTTATCTGACTCGGCAAGGAAGAACTTGACCGCAGTACCATCCATCCATTTTGGTCCGTTTTTCGATATTCCGTTGTAGAAGTAGATGAACCCTACCTGAAACAACAGCACGAACGTCAATGGAGATCGCCATTCTCTTGAACCCGTACCCCACTTTCTATTCCAAGGTAGAAATACGCTCCACGTAAGAAGAACACTGGCGTACATTTCCCAACCGATGAACAACACATTGAATCTGACATGGAACACCCAGAGCAGGATTGAAGAGACAAATGCCGCCACACGAGGATACAGCCCTGAAATAAACAGTAGCAGGAATAGCACTCTGATCGCGATGAACGACCACATTCCCACATCACCATCGATGGAAAACAACCAATTCGGAGTGTTATACGCGGCTGAATAGTCCTGTGCGAACCGATTCCCCAGAACACCTGTTTCGGGAGAAAATGTCGTGCTGAAATTGAGTGCGACATAAACAATGAGATGTGCCAATAGCACGGACCCCAAAGCGATCCGAAACAGATTCAGGGACCGAAGATCCAAACCATAGACACGGTTCGTCCGACTCATTCGGTTCAAATGTAATGGTTTGCTTAGCGAAACATCACCTCGATAGGTAAAAAAAGAGCCTCGACATCCAAGGAGTTTTACTGCTTTAGGAACACTCCGGTCACTAACTACTGAGCGTAAAGAATCCCGTCTGTTCGGACACTTGGCAATCCTTTCACTTCATCTCAAGGACCTAGTAGTGGATTACAGCCTCGCTGTCGCCTCCCGCCTCCAGACCTATTCTTACCGCTCCTTGATAAGTAACGTCCTTCGCTTGCAAGAAAGCGATGTCCTCAACGGTTTTAGACGGTCATTACGGTCAAGGCACAAATGTTGGCATACAACAACTCGGAAAAGACCCTAGGGCTCCACCGCAAATTGAACTTCGGGTCAAAAGGTAGATCTAATAAGTCCTTCGATCGACTTATTCCTCAGATGTAGCAGGCAATCCAATATTACGAACCCGCATCACTTCTGTACCTGTAGAGATGAAAGGACTGATTCTGACACCATCTCCGGACATCCTTACCTGCTTCAATGGAGCAAAACCGCTTACCGAAGCAGCATTATACGCTGCGTGAAACTTGCTTCAGACAAACTTACACGAATGACATAAGCGGCCTGAGGTAGAAAAGGAGGGATTTCTGATATTGCATTAGCTCCAGACTGAAGTGAAAGCTCCGACCTCCAAACGGTTCGTCCCAACATATCC
>JBFHEW010000348.1:0-3937 GCA_041583955.1 Bacteroidia bacterium
CGCACGCCACAAGTTGCTCGATCTTATAGGTGACCTGATGCTGGTGAATGCCCGCGTCAACGGACACATCATCGCCACCAAACCGGGTCACGGAAGCAATTCACGGTTCGGGAGATTCCTGACCGGATTGGTGAAGGAGAACAGAAAGCCAAAAGCTCCTAAGATCGATCTCAACGCGCCAGCGCTGTTGGATGTGAATGGCATCATGGCCAAGTTGCCGCATCGACCGCCATTCCTCTTCATTGACAAGATCTATGAACTCAGTGAAACGCACGTGGTAGGTGTGAAGAACGTGACCATGAACGAATACTTCTTCGAGGGTCACTTTCCGGGAGCACCGGTAATGCCAGGTGTACTGCAGATAGAAGCAATGGCGCAGGTGGGAGGGATACTGGTGCTAAGCACGGTTCCAGACCCCGAAAATTACCTGACGTATTTTTTGAAGATCGATGGGGTCAAGTTCAGAAAAATGGTTTTTCCGGGCGACACGATCGTATTTAAACTAGAGCTATTAAGCCCAATAAGAAGAGGTTTGTGCCATATGAAAGGAGTTGCCTTTGTAGGTAACGACCCTGTTATGGAAGCTGAAATGATGGCACAGATCGTAAAACGAGAGACTGAATGAATCAACCTTTATCCTTTGTTCACCCGCAGGCCAAAATTGCGGACAACGTTGTAATTGAACCGTTCGTAACGATCCATAAGAACGTTGAGATTGAGGCCGGTACCTGGATAGGTTCGAACGTAACCATCATGGAAGGCGCAAGGATAGGGAAGAACTGCAAACTGTTCCCTGGCTCGGTCATTTCGGCCATTCCCATTGATAGGAAATTCGAAGGAGAGGAGACATCGGTGGAGATCGGAGACAATGTGGTGATCCGTCAGCATGCGGTTGTAAACCGAGGTACCAAAGCGTTCGGCAAGACCGTTATCGGAAGCAATTGCCTCATTATGCCCTATGTGCACGTGGCGCACGACTGTGTGCTCGGAGAAAACGTTATCGTATCAAACGCGGTGAACTTGGCCGGACACGTGGTCATTGGCGACAACGCGGTGCTTGGGGGTATGTCGGCTGTGCATCAGTTCGTTTCAATTGGAGCGCATGCCATGATAAGTGGTGGTTCCATGGTGCTTAAGGATGTGCCTCCTTATTGCAAAGCAGCCAGGTATCCACTCAGCTATTCGGGTGTCAATTCGGTTGGGTTGAAACGAAGAGGCTTCTCAGTGGAGAAGATCAGGGAGATACAAGAGATACTACGGGTCATCTTCCTCAAAAAATACAACGTAACGCAAGCACTTTCCTATTTGGAGGCCGAGTTTCCTGTAACAGATGAACGTGATGAGATCATCGATTTCATCCGAGATTCCAAACGCGGCATCATGAAAGGATATCAGTTCATGAATGCAAACGGCTCCAAATAGTCATGTCATCCACTCAGATTTCTTTGCAGAACGTAGGGAAACGGTACAACCATGAGTGGATTTTCCGGGGCATAGACCACACCTTCAAGCAGAACGAACACACCGTTATTCTTGGTGCCAACGGTTCTGGCAAGTCAACGCTGTTGCAAACGATCTTAGGTAGCACGGTTGCATCCGATGGTCAATTGGCATATACCGTCAATGGCCAGGAACACGGAGTAGAGGAGATCCTTGGGCTGTTTTCCATTGCAGCTCCATACTTGGAACTGATTGAAGAATTCAGTTTGCTCGAAGCCTTGGATTTTCATCAGAAGATGTGCCCTTTCAGAAGCGGTCTGACCATCGATTCCATTGTGGAGCAACTCTACCTCAGCGATTCCAAGCATAAGCACATCAAATACTACTCTTCGGGAATGAAGCAGCGCGTAAAACTCGGACTGGCGCTGCTGTCCGATACACCGTTCGTTCTTCTTGATGAACCTACATCCAATCTGGATGCCACGGCCATTGCGTGGTACAAGGATCTGGTAAATGAAAACAAGGAGAACCGCATCATCATCGTCTGCTCCAACGACCAGAAAGATGAGTTCAGCTTTTGTTCAGAAAGCCTGAATATTCAGAACTACAAATGATCAACGAGGCTTGAACACCAACGATGCCGAATTGATGCAGTAACGCAGTCCGGTAGGTTGAGGTCCGTCATCGAATACATGTCCGAGATGGGCGTTGCATCGGGCGCAGTGTACTTCATCGCGCATCATGCCAAAACTCCGGTCAACCGATTTTTCTACGTGATTGTCGATGTAAGTGTAGTAACTCGGCCACCCTGTACCGCTTTTGAACTTGGTTTTGGAATCGAACAGCTCTAAGCCACAGCAAACACATGAATAGACTCCATCTGCCTTGTTGTCCCAATACTTTCCGGTAAAAGCCCTCTCGGTGCCGTGCTGGCGCGTAACGCGGTATTGTTCTTCGGTGAGTTTCTCTTTCCAGTAGCTGTCTGGTTTTGAGATCTTCTGCATACCCGATTGTGCCCACGCGTAGGAGGAAAAGAACACTATAGCTAGAAGTGGAAGTAACTGTTTCATGCAGAATAAACGCTTGGCACCCCCAGTTGTTCCGTGTGTTCTTTCCAAGAACAGGTGGCAAGTCAGATCACTCCCATCGCGAGCAGCACGGAGAGTATCAGTATCATGATGGCAACGGTCCACTGAACGAAGCCTAGCGTAACCTTCTTCAGGAGTTTCTGGCCCATGTAAGCACCCAAAAAGGCCGAGAGTACTGCTGTGGCCAGAATGGGTAGATTCTCTTGGATGTTTATCTCCTTCATTCGCGAGAAGTATAACCCGAGTCGAGTAACATCAATGATGCTGGCTATGGTGATGCCTGTTGCAATGAATACTTCTTTGCCAAGTCCGTAACGGATGAGGAAGGCACTCCGCAAGGCTCCCTGATGACCGCTCAGTCCACCGAAAAAACCACTGATCACGCCTCCCACCAAGAGCTTATCTTTCTTGAATTCGAGTTTCTTCAGGCTCGGAATGATCTCGAATAAGGCAAAGAAGGCCATCAGCGATGCAACCACCAGATTGACGGTGAATACCTCCATGGTGTGGCCAAAAAGCTGATACACGTATATGGGTTCGCTTACGGAGAACCGCAACAGCAGCGTAGCACCGGCAATGGCACCTAGAATGGCCGGGCCGCCAAATCGGAGAACCACGCCCCAATCTGCTTTCATACCCACCAGTCCCATTTTGAAGAGGTTATTGAGTAGATGCACGATTCCGGTAAGGGCTATCGCCACCTCAATTGGAAAGAAAAGCATGAAGGCAGGAGTGAGAATGGTTCCCAGCCCGAATCCCGAAAAGAAGGTCAGGAGCGAGGCAAAGGCCGCTACCAAAGCGATTATCAAGAATTCCATCTTACGAAATATGATCTGTTCATTACTACACCGAATGCAGAGATGTATGTGCTAGATTGCAGCTACAAGTTTCTTCTTCCGTTGTTTCCACATGTGCCCGTAAAGTTTTGGGAAAAACACGAAGTAGGAAAGTGCCACTCCGGCCAATGCCAGGTTGATGATGTTCAATTCAAACAGACGCCATTCCCAGAACGAGAACATCACCATGAATTCGCCAGCCACCCCGATCGGATATAGGAAAATGAAAAATGTGTAGCGCGAAAAGGTAATTGCTCCCACCGGTCTTTTCCAGAGTTCGGTGAGATAGAAGAGCGCACGTACTATCTCCGTTACGCTCCAAGCCAAGGTTATCAGCGCAAAACCCGAATACCAGTAAAGTTCCGCAAGATGCTCCAACGGTATCCAATTGAGTAGGAAAACGATGAGCAGCCGGGAGAATACCTGCATGGTGGTAAGCAACCAATTGGCACCTGCCAGACCAAGTACCGCATTCATGATCTCAAACACGGCCAATCCTTGCGCTAAGGTGAGTAACAGCAGGCTTTGGGCGTCAATGGCAAGGCCGTGCAATAGGGCGTGGGCAAAATAGAG
>JBFHEW010000349.1:0-3924 GCA_041583955.1 Bacteroidia bacterium
CATGCAAAAGGACCAGCCGAAAACAATTATCGATGTTTTAACATTTATTTAGTTGCATATGCAACTTAATGGTTAGTTTTGTCGCTGAAATGAAGAAAGGAACGTTTCCCGGTATGGAAAATCTGATGATGCCATGGTTCGGCAAGACCATGAAGCACATCGATTTTTTCATTTCACACAAACTGGCCGAACAAGGCATTGACCTTACCCGTCAGCAGGTTATCCTCATGAAGATATTGATGCATGACGGACCGCTTCCGCAGCATGACCTTGCATTTCTCACTCACAGAGACAAGACCAGTCTTACCCGTTTGCTGAGTACGATGGAGAAGAAAAACCTTGTGGCGCGCATCACCTGTCAGGACGACAAACGAGTGAATCTGGTGCACCTGACCAAAAAAGGTGAGAAAGTGATGAACGAAACCATGCCGCATCTGTTGGCATGTATTCTACAGATGCAGGAAGACATCTCCCAAGAAGAGCAGGAAACGGTTATCGGGGTGATGAAAAAGATCCAGGAGAATATTGAAAAACACACAGAAAGTTGCAGAACCAACAAATAAATAAATGGTAAGAAAAATCATCATCACAGTTGTAAGCGTGGTCATTCTGATTGGCGGGGTCTTCATTAAGAAAGCGCTGGAGGACAGCAAGAAACCGCCTGCAAAGAAGAAGGACAAACAAGTGACCACTGTTTTCACGCTTCCGGTTCAGAACGCAACGATCCCTATTCTCATGGAGGTGACCGGTACCGTTTCCGCTAAGAATCGGGTTGAGCTGTTTGCAGAAGTGCAAGGAGTGATGACCTCATCTTCGGGCTCGTTCAAGGCAGGCGAACGCTACGGCAAAGGGAGTCTGCTCGTATCCATCGACTCAGATGTTTACCGTGCCGGACTCATGGCACAGAAAAGCACGCTCCAGAACCTGGTCACGGCTGCGCTTGCCGACATTCGGTTGGACTTCCCCGGGTCTTACGACCGATGGAGCGGATTCCTCAACGCCTTGGATGTGAACAAACCTCTACCTGAACTGCCACAACATGCTTCGGAGAAGGAGAAAATGTTCATTACCGGCAGAAACATCCATACCACCTACTACAACATCAGGAACATGGAACTGACCTTGGAGAAGTACACCCTTCGAGCGCCATTCGATGGTATTCTGACCGAAGCATTGGTAACGGCTGGAACATTGGTCAGACCGGGTCAGAAATTAGGTACGTTCATTCAACCTACTGTTTTTGAATTGGAAGCCCCCGTCAGTTCTTCCATGATCGAGTACCTGAAGGTCGGACAGCAGGTGAATGTGGCAAGCACCAACCGGAAAAGTGCGCAATGGAAAGGAACGATCTCGCGAATAAACAGCATCATCAACACCGCCACTCAGACCGTGAATGTGTACATCCAACTGAGCGGATCGGGAGTGGACGAAGGCATGTATGCCACTGCAAAGATTGCCGCCACAGAAGCGGAAAACGCGTTTGAGATCGATCGCAGCGTCCTGTTCAATAAAGATCAGGTGTATGTGGCCAAAGACTCCATTCTGATCCAGAAGACGATAGAGCCTATCTACTTCAAGGAGAAGACGGTGATCGTGAGAGGGCTCGAGAACGGAGAACGTGTTCTTGCAAAGATGCCTCCGGGCGCCTATCCTGGGATGAAGATCTCTATTTACGAGGAAAAATAACGAAGCGCAACGGTGCTGAAGGCGCCCCCGATCTGTAATTGAACATGAAGTCCATCATATCCCATTTTATCAAATTTCCTGTTGCCGTTAACGTGGCGATCGTAGCATTTCTGGTGCTAGGTGCAGTTGGAATGTTTTCACTGAAATCGAGCTTCTTTCCGCTTCAGGACTCGAAGATCGTTACCGTTCAGATAGCTTACCCAGGGGCGTCTCCTGCCGAAATGGAAGAAGGGGTTGTGCTTAAAATTGAAGACAACCTGCGTGGCCTGGTAGGGGTTGACCGCTTTACTTCCTCCTCATCAGAGAACACGGCACTCATTACCATTGAGGCAGAAAAAGGCTACGACATCAACGTGCTGTTGGCCGATGTGAAGAATGCGGTGGATAAGGTTCCCTCCTTCCCTGTGGAAATGGAACCACCGGTTGTTGCCAAGAACGAAAACCTGAACGTGGCCATTGAGTTTGAAGTGAGTGGCGAGAACATTTCGCTTCAAACACTCAAAACCATCGGTAGGGAGGTGGAAAACGACCTTCGCAGTATTAACGGCATTTCTCAGGTCACCATTACAGGATTTCCGGAAGAAGAGATCACCATCTCTCTGAATGAGGAGAAGATGCGTGCCTACAACCTCACCTTCCGCGAAGTGGCCAATGTTGTTGCCAGCGAGAACATCCTGGTCACGGGTGGCTCCATTAAAACAGAGGCTGAAGATTACCTCATAAGGGTCAACAACCGATCGTACCACGGGGAGCAACTGGACAACATCATCCTCAAGACCAATGCCAATGGCGGTACCGTACGATTGAAAGACGTGGCGGTGGTGGAAGATGTGTGGTCTGAAACCCCAGACCGCTCCTTCTATAACGGCCAACCTTCGGTATCCATCAATGTAAGCACCACCAATAACGAGGACCTGATCCTTGCTGCGAAAAAGGTGACCGCATACATCGATCAGTTCAATGAGAAGTACGACAACGTTCAACTGAGCATTACCAACGATCGTTCGCAGGTTATCGTTGAACGGACAGAACTGTTGCTTGAGAACGGATTGCAAGGAATTGCCTTGGTATTGTTCTTCCTGTCGTTGTTCCTGCGGCCACGGCTTGCGGCATGGGTTGCATTCGGCATTCCGATCTCGTTCATGGGAATGTTCATGGCGGCTTCGTACTTCGACATCACCATCAACGTATTATCGCTTTTCGGAATGATCATCGTGATCGGGATCCTTGTGGATGATGGAATCGTGATCGCAGAAAACATCTTCCACCATCACGAAAAAGGAAAAGGAAGGATACAGGCGGCCATAGACGGCACCATGGAGGTGCTTCCGGCCATCACCTCGGCCATCCTTACCACGCTTGTCGCATTCTCCACGTTCTTCTTCCTCGATGGTAGGATAGGCGAGTTCTTCAGTGAGGTGTCGTTGGTGGTCATCCTCACCCTGTCGTTCTCATTGCTCGAAGCATTGGTGATCCTACCTGCTCACGTGGCGCACTCGAATGCCCTCTCAGAGAACCAGAAGACCTATTGGTTCAACGCGTGGGCCAACAAAGCCATGGATTACATGAGCAATCGACTGTACACGCCAACGCTCGAATTCTTCATGCGGTACAAGATCCTCGGTTTTTCCATCATGATCGCGCTGTTCATGATCACGATCGGTGCCATTGGCGGGGGCATCATCAAAACAACCTTCTTCCCGGTCATTGCATCCGACCAGGTGAACATCACACTGAAAATGCCACAAGGGGTCAACCCGGAGATAACCGAGCAGATCATTTCCGAGATAGAGGCTGCCGCATGGGAAGTGAACGAGGAATATTCTGAAAAGCAATCGGGCGATGCCGATGTGTTCCTCAACATCATCAAACGGATAGGACCCGGAACGGCCAACGCATCGCTCAAAGTGAACCTGCTACCGGGCGAAGAGCGCGATTTCGCAGCTGGCGAAATTGCCGATGCCATTGCCGAAAGGGCCAAGGAATATCCGCAGGCGGAAAGCATCATTTACGACTCGGGTTCCAACTTCGGGGGGAAACCGGTTTCCGTATCGCTGCTCGGCTACAATATCGAAGAACTGAAAGCGGCCAAGTTGGAAATGAAAGCCCGACTGAAGGAGAATACACTGCTCCGCGACATCAGCGATAACGACCCGGCTGGTATCAAGGAGATAAAAGTGAAACTGAAGGATAAGGCATACATGCTCGGATTCACGCTCAACGATGTGATCGGACAGG
>JBFHEW010000350.1:0-3918 GCA_041583955.1 Bacteroidia bacterium
TGTAGAAATTGACAACCATGGTTATGGGGTCCCAACTTACGCGCATGAGGTGCCATTGGCCATCTTCGATATCCTGTCCGCTCACAAGGGCGATGACCGGGCCGGCCAGGTTATCGGCAGAGTTGTGATTGATGGAGCCGTTGGACATGATGGCCACGTGGTCTTGAGGAATGTCGGCATGGATAGCCCCATTGTTGTATGTATCGATGGACATGGCAAGGGATGGCGAAATGCCTTCGTAGCCAAGCCCGCCTCCGGGAGTTCCTGCACCGGTTCCTACAGGTTGAAGCACAAAGGCGATTCCGTCTGCTCCTCCGGGAATGCTGCCAAGATTGACATCAAACGTGAAATCAAACGGTTCGGTGAGGCTTATCTCCTCGTTGCTCCACACAAATCCGCCCTGATAACCTGTTTCGGAGGTGAGGCGATAGCAGTTGCAACTGAGCTGCTCTGCATCTCCATAAGTACCCTGTGCAAAGGAAACCTGAAACTGAGCAATGGAGAGGAAGAACGCGCCAGCGAGAAACGTTGAAAAGCGTAAGAGAAAACGAAGGGTCATCCGTTGGAATTTATAACATCAAGTCAAAATCACTCCGCTGACCTTATGGTCAACAGAAGCACGAATTTAGCCTTAGCGATGTTTAAAATGAAACGGGCGCGCTACTTGTTTTGAACAAGGTCTTCAACCCAACTCTTTCCCCAGTTGTCCTTTTCTTCTTCGGACCAGAGTTGTGGGAAGAAGATGCGTTTCATGAAACGTGGTGGCAGGTACTTCTGCCAGTTGGTGCCTCCAGTGGCCGGCACCCCCGTCTCATCGCGGAGCAGGTAGCGGGCAGCGGTCCGGTAGTGCTGTCGTGGCCAGTTGAGGTTGACGTTCGCATCCAACCTCCGCATTTCGGCAATCAGTTCGGGGTCGTTCCGTTCTGCATCGCTGAGCGAAAGGTACTTTGACCAGATGTTGCTGTTACGGTATCGGACGGCAAGTGCGATGAGCTCTTCGGAATACTTCTGCTCGAACTGCTTGAGGGTGAGCGTCTTCTTGCCTGTTTCGAGTTCGGTGGCGCCAGCTTTCCAATAGATGTGCTCGAACATCTTGGCGATGCCTTCCGCATCTGAAGCCGTGTCGGTGAACCTATGGCGATGATCGACATGAACGAGGTTCCTCATTTCCGTGGAACAGATCTCGATCTTGCGGTACTGTGCGCTCTGAAATCCGCTTGCGGGCAGTAAGGCCATGCGGAAACGAAGGAACTGTTCCTTCTCCATACCGAATTCCATGACGCTATAGCTGGTGGTGAGCGCGCGGAAATACTCGTTTATTCTTCGCACCCGGTCTTTGAAGAAGCCGGGCTCCAGTTTCTCCTTCCAACCTTTGTCCTCTCCATTGGGAAGCACGTTGCGTCCGTTGTTGGCGATCTGTTCATACTCGTGCAACGAAAGGCGGAAATACAGTTCGGTGATCTGATGGTAGATGATGAAAATGAGCTCGTCCGGAAAATCGGTACGAGGTTTCTGTAAGGTGAGGAGCGTATCCACGCTGGTGTATTCCCAATAAGGGAGGTAGTTGGAAAGGAGAAGCCCATCGAGGTAGGAGTTGATGTCCTGCCCCATGTTCTCGTACTTATCTCGCAGTTTTTCCAGCTGCTCTTTCAGAAGCTCGTTATTCATCCGGTGGTTTTAATCCGACCGAAAGTATGAAAAACAGAAACTGCAATAATGACCACGGTCATGAACATGCCGGTGGGCTATTGGTTAAATTGCCGGCCAATAGACGAAGCACATGGAAAAACAGATCATCATCGGAGCCGGACTTGTGGGCTCGCTGCACGCGGTTTACCTCGCAAAGAGAGGTGTAAAGGTCGAGATCTACGAGCGCAGACCCGACATGCGCCAGACAGAGATAAGCGCAGGACGATCCATCAACCTGGCCATTTCGCACCGCGGGTTGAAAGCATTGGACCGCGTTGGCCTGAAGGAAAAAGTGCTGGAGATGGTGATTCCGATGCCGGGAAGGATGGTGCACGACACGGAGGGAACCACGAACTTCCAACCGTATGGAAAGGAAGGGCAGCACATCAACTCGGTATCACGCGGTGGGTTGAACGCCCTGTTGATGACCGAGGCCGAGAAGGCCGGAGTGAAGATCCACTTCAACCAACGCTGTGTGGCCATGGACCTTGCAGGTGCAGCGGCCACCTTCAGACACGAGAAGACGGGCGAAACCATTACCGTTACGGCCGACCATATATATGGTACGGATGGCGCTTTCAGCGAAGTGCGCCATAACCTGATGATGACCGAGCGGTTCGATTACTCGCAGAGCTACCTGAAACACGGGTATAAGGAATTATCGATACCCCCCGCAGAAGACGGAGGTTTCCGACTGGAGAAGAACGCCTTGCACATATGGCCACGCGGTGGCTACATGCTCATTGCGCTGCCGAATCTGGATGGCAGTTTCACGGTAACGTTATTCCTTTCGTACGAAGGAAAACATGCCTTTGAGAATCTGAATACCGAGCAGGAGGTGTTGGCCTTCTTCCATGAAGTGTTTCCGGATGTGGTGCCACATATGCCTACGCTGGTAGACGATTTCTTCTCGAACCCGACCGCATCGTTGGTAACGGTGAGGTGCTTCCCGTGGCGATATAAGGATAAGGTGCTCATCTTCGGTGATGCGTCTCACGCCATTGTGCCGTTCTACGGGCAGGGAATGGTATCAGGCTTTGAGGACTGCTACGTATTCGATCAGTTGGCAGATGCGCATTGGGAGAACAAGGAAGAGCTCTTTGCGCGCTTTGAAGAAAGCCGTAAGCCCGATGCCGATGCCATTGCCGACCTGGCGTTGCGCAACTTCATTGAGATGCGCGATCTGGTTGCCGAACCGAAATTCCTACTTCGAAAGAAAATTGAAAAGGCCATCAATGCCAAGCATCCGCAGAAGTGGATCCCGTTGTATAGCATGGTCACTTTCTCAGAACTGCGTTATTCAGAAGCACTTGCCCGTGGCAAGGAGCAGGACCGGATCATGGAAGAGATCCTTTCGTGGGAGGGAATCGAGGAGAACTGGGAGCATGAATCCGTTTTCAGTAAGATAGAGCGGCTGGCCGTTGGCTAAGCTCTGAACCTCCCGACATCCGATCCATCTTACGGAATGCCCTTGACCGAGTGCTGCGAGAACCTGTGTGGCAGTCGATGCAGTAAACCTGTTGTCCCCAACCGACCGATGACGCGTAACGAGATACGTTTTGCCAATGCCACGCATCTCGCAAACACGAACACCCCACACTGATTGAAAAGAAGCATCTGACTCGAAGCACTGAGCATCCGTCCGGAGGTAGTGAGCGTCTATCTTTGAACAATTAGTGCCAGCCATTGAGCTTGGAGCGGCCATTGGCCCATCAACCGCTAGTTTCGGACAAACGGAAAAACAGCGCGTGTGAATCACGGCCACAACGGCAACCAAAGCCGCTTTGATGAGTCTATGCATCAACCGATCCGTGCATTGAAATAGAAACGTAATTTCGGGACACCTTATACCCCAAAATGAACTCTTTCAACCCCCTCCTAAGAGTCGCCTTTCTGGCCCTTCTGGCAATCTTCTCGTACCCATTGAAGCACACAATGGCACAGGGATGCGTGAATGCAGATTTTGAAAACGGCAACTTCACGGGTTGGACCGGGACATGGGGCGATGGCATCTGTACGAGCTCGCTGTTCGGACTGTGTCTGAACTCTGCACCGGACCCATTCCAATACAATGGATTGAACATTGGAACGGTGAACCAATCGGCAACGGCCACACCTGAAAAGAACCATTTCATCATGACCGGAGGTAACGATCCGATAGCCGGAGCAGCCATTCCTGTTGTATTCCAAGGCAACTATTCGATGCGATTGGGAAATGCACAGGCCGAA
>JBFHEW010000351.1:0-3909 GCA_041583955.1 Bacteroidia bacterium
ACCTCATTGGATGGTCTTGACCTGTGCCATGTGGTGTTTGAGCTGAAGGAGAGGTGGACCTTTGAAATAGTGGCCTCGGAATGCATCGGTTATGATGAACATTGGCGCTCGCACTTGAGGGGTGCGCACCTGCTTGCTGCCAATGAGTTGGATGCGCTGAGCGATGCGTTCGGCATTTACACCGGTGAGCAGGTGAATGCCTTTTTGGCGAAAACAGGGCTGGAACGCCCCGAGCTGGTGTGCTCTCATGGCCACACGGTATTCCATGAACCCGCGAAACGATACACGCTTCAGATAGGCAACGGGGAGCTGATTGCCAGGACAACCGACATCACGACCGTGTCGGATTTCCGAAGTCTGGATGTGCAGTTGGGCGGACAGGGCGCCCCGTTGGTCCCGATCGGGGACGAGCTGCTTTTTCCTGAATACGCTGCATGCTTGAACCTAGGGGGCTTCTCGAACATCAGTTACAAAGAGGAAGCCGAAAGGCGGGCCTTTGACGTGTGCCCGGTGAATATCGTGCTGAACCCGTTGGCCAACGCGCTGGGCCTGGAATATGACAAAGGCGGAGCCGTGGCCCGCACGGGAGCGGTGAACGAGGCCTTGCTGCAAAGGCTGAATGCGCTTGCCATCTATGAAGGAACAAAGAGGCCATCGTTGGCGCGCGAATGGCTGGAAACGACCTTCATGCCCCTGGTGGATGCTTCGTCCGTTCCTATTGAAAGTAAACTTCGGACACTGGTGGAACATGCGGCCATGCAGATAGCACGTGTCATCAACCAGAAAGCACCTGGCGGAAAGGTGCTTGCAACGGGGGGTGGCGTGAAGAATGACCTGCTGATGGAACGGATGCGGGCGCTATCGACCGCGGAGATCGTGATACCGAAGGAGCAGACCGTTGATTTCAAGGAAGCACTGATATTCGCCTTTCTGGGTGTGCTGCGTATGCGCAACAGGATAAACGTGCTGCGAAGCGTGACCGGTGCCGAACGCGATTCCTCTTCGGGAGTGGTTCATTCCCCATCTTAATAGAAGAGGGTTCGGGCAGACCTTCGGCCCTTTGAATTTGTTTTACATTTGCGCGGAATTTTTGAGCGTTATCACGCATTGAAAGACCTACTGAAGAAATACGAAGAGAAGGCCCCTGAGATCGTTTTCGAATGGAACGACAGGGAGACCGAAGCTCGTGGTTGGGTAGTGATCAACTCCCTACGGGGTGGTGCAGCAGGCGGTGGTACCCGCATGCGCAAGGGGCTGGACAGGAACGAGGTTGTTTCGCTGGCCAAGACCATGGAGATCAAATTCACGGTGAGCGGTCCGGCCATTGGCGGTGCCAAATCGGGCATAGACTTCGACCCGAAAGACCCACGTAAGAAAGGCGTTCTGGAGCGCTGGTACAAAGCGGTTGCCCCTCTTTTGAAGAATTACTACGGAACAGGTGGCGACATGAACGTGGACGAGATACACGAGGTGATACCGATAACGGAAAGTTTCGGCATCTGGCATCCACAGGAAGGAATCGTGAACGGGCATTTCGACCCTACCGATGCAGAGAAGATCCGCAAAATAGGCCAGCTGAGGAATGGTGTTTCCAAGGTCTTGGAAGATCCGAATTACTGCCCTGACGGCCCTGCGAAATACCGTGTGGCCGATATGATAACCGGATTCGGTGTGAGTGAATCGGTGAAGCACTTCTACTCAATTTTCAAGAACGAAACACTACAGGACAAACGCATTATTGTGCAGGGATGGGGCAATGTGGCCTCGGCCGCTGCCATGGAACTGGCACATGCCGGAGCGAAGATCGTAGGAATCATTGATAAGAACGGAGGACTGATAAACGAAGCAGGTTACGGCCTGGAGGAAGTGAAGGACCTGTTCATCCATCACAAGGTGGGGAACACGCTTGAGGTTGAAGGAATGATGGGTTTCGATGAGATCGATTCGAAGGTATGGGACGTACGTGCCGATGTGTTCATTCCTGCTGCGGCCTCGAGGTTGGTCTCTGCCGACCAGCTTCAACGCATGGTGAATGCCGGCCTTAAGACCATTGCCAGTGGCGCCAATGTGCCGTTTGCGGATAAGGAGATCTTCTACGGCCCTATCATGAGCCAGGCGGACGACCAATTGAGTCTCATACCCGATTTCATTGCCAACTGCGGCATGGCGCGTGCCTTCGCATTCCTTATGAGTTACGAAGACAAGGACCTCACCGATGAGGCCATTTTCAGCGACACATCACGAACGATATACAACGCACTCAAAAAAGTGCACGATAAGAACTCATCGCTCACGAACGTGAGCAACACGGCTTTCCAACTGGCGTTGGAAGAGCTTTTGGCCCAACCTAAACTTCAAACCACAAACTGATGCTTGAGATCGTCCTACTTGTAATCTTTGTTCTTGGATACGTATCCATTACACTTGAGCACACCTTCAAGATCGATAAACTGATACCCGCAGTTGCCATGATGGCATTTCTCTGGGCAGTGATCGCCTTGGCGCACATTCCTGTCTTTGAGATAGATGGGGTGGAAGGACTGGTGGCATCGCATATGGATGAAATGCTGCTGCATCACCTGGGCAAAACAGCAGAGATCCTTGTGTTCCTGATGGGAGCCATGACGATCGTTGAGATAACCGATCATTTCAACGGATTCGGAGCGATAAAAACATTCGTGAAGACCAAGGAGAAAAAGGTGCTGCTTTGGATCATGGGCGGTCTGGCGTTCATCCTTTCTGCCATCATTGACAACCTTACTGCCACCATTGTGCTTGTCACCATCCTTAAAAAACTGGTTGATAAGCAGGAAGACCGATTGTGGTTTGCCGGTATGATCGTGGTTGGCGCCAATGCGGGCGGTGCATGGTCTCCGATAGGTGATGTGACCACTACCATGCTATGGATCGGCAATAAGGTATCGGCACCTAAACTGGTGGAATTCCTGTTCCTGCCATCGTTGCTATGCATGGTCATTCCGACATTCATTGCCACGCTGTTGCCACCTTTCAAAGGGCAACTCACTTCGCCAAAGGCAGATGCAGACGAGAAACCTGCCAGCCTGAGCATGCTCCTTCTGGGCCTCGGTATGATCGTATTCGTACCCATCTTCAAAACAGTCACTCACCTCCCACCCTACATCGGAATGATGCTTTCGTTGGCGGTGGTGGCCACCGTGGCCGAGATCAAGAGCCACCGAGCCTTTACCATGAGTGCAGCGGCACATCACCACAGCCCTGTGCATACGGCACTTGCCAAGATAGAGATGCCGAGTATCCTTTTCTTCCTCGGAATCCTGATGGCGGTTGCCGCCTTGGAGAGCGTGGGAATGATCTTCGAATTGGGAGAGAACGTGAGAGCGGCCATTCCGGATGATGTTTTCGTGATCCTGATGGGATTCGGTTCTGCCATCATCGACAACGTTCCGTTGGTGGCGGCCAGCATGGGAATGTTCCAATTGCCCATGGATCACCACATCTGGCACTTCATTGCCTTTTCTGCCGGAACAGGCGGAAGCATGCTCATCATCGGGTCTGCTGCTGGCGTTGTTGCCATGGGAATGGAGCGCATCGATTTCATGTGGTACCTTAAGAACATCGCATGGTTGGCGCTGATAGGTTTTGCTGCAGGCTGCGCAAGTTTCATGCTATTGGTGCAGGTGCTTCACGGATTGTGATCAACGAACCCGAACGGGTAACCACTTCATCCTTCCTTTTGTAGGAAGATGCCATTTCAGAAAATGGTTTCCTTCTAAGCTGAGTGAATTGCCATGAATTGCTGAAACCAGCATCGTCTTTTCCTCGGTCAGATCCTTCAATTATGTTTCAATTATGAAAAGTGTGCCCGTTGGATGGCATATTTTCCTGTTGGCCTTCATACTAAAGCTAACATATCGGTGTTTGTAAGTG
>JBFHEW010000352.1:0-3906 GCA_041583955.1 Bacteroidia bacterium
TGGCTACCTTTCCCACCTACTCGCACTCCAATCGTTCGACCGTGAAGTGATCGGTTTGGATTATGACGAAGAGAAAATTCAAGTGGCTGCCCATAGTCACTATTCAGGCGAAAATCTATGGTTTGCGCAAGCCGACCTGACGCAATTTACTCCCGATACGGCCGACTGTTTCATCATCAAAGATGTGTTGCACTACTTCCCAGCTTCCGAACAGGAAGCATTGCTTAGACGCTGTGGCGAGAAACTGAATGCGGGAGGTGTCATCATCATCCGCGATGGCATTGAGGACGAAAACCGCAAACATGGCGTTACCAAAATGACGGAGGTTTTCAGCACCAAGGTCTTCGGTTTCAATAAGGTAGAACACCAATTGGACTTCTTACCGGAGGAACGCGTTCTTTCTTTCGCTCAAGAGTTCAATCTAGACATAGAACGCCTGGAGAGCAAGGCAACTTCGAATGTGACTTTCGTATTGAGGAAAGACTGATCATCACTATTTCTTTCCAACGGCTACTACAACAATCCCTCCTACCACAAGAACAACCCCCGCAATCATCATCATGTTGATGTTTTCGGTGGCATCTCTCTTGATCTCCAGCTTGCCTATTTCAAGGATCTTGTTGTCTTGCGACTGCTGGTAAAAGCCAATTCCGCCTATGATCAGACCAAGCACGAAAAGCGTAATTCCGATAGATTTTTTCATGTTCATATTTTGTCTCAAGTTCGAAATAATCAGCAAGAGTTACTAAAATATTCACCAAGTCTAGGTATCCGTAGATCCACTTAGGTTCATTTTCTCACGAATGCGAACTTCGCAGCCGAATGGCTGAGAAGGTTTACGACTTTGTGATCATTGGTAGCGGATTGGGCGGACTTCAGTGCGCTTACATTCTTGCCGATCATGGTTTCAGCGTTTGCGTGCTGGAAAAGAACCAGCAGTTGGGCGGTTCGTTGCAGGTTTTCAGCAGAGATAGAACGGTTTTCGATACAGGCGTGCATTACCTTCCTGCGCTGGACGAAGGCCAACCGCTTCACTCCTACTTCAAGTATTTCGGGCTTACGGATGGCGTGAAATGGAAGAAGATGGACCAACATTTCGACCAGATCAGTTTTGATGATGGTTCTACATTCCATCACGCTAGTTCTTGGGTGGATTTTGAGAACGGCTTGATCGCGGATTTTCCTGAAGAGGAAGAAGCCATCCGAACGTATTCAGAAACGATTCAAAAGATTGTCAGAACCTTTCCGTTGGATGAACTTGAATACAGCGAGCAAGACCACACCGATGATACAATTTTGGACATCAGCGCCAAGGAATTCATTGACGGTCTGACCGAGAATGAAAAGCTCCGGGCCGTTTTGGCCGGCTCTAACTTGCTTTATGCCGGTTCAGCTGAAAAATGTCCGTTGTATGTGCATGCTTTGGTGACTCATGGATATGTGTTGAGCGCTTACCGCTGTGTGGATGGTGGTTCGCAACTGGCAAAGGAACTTGGCAAGCGAATCCGCGAGAAAGGCGGTGAAGTACTCCGAAGAAAGAAAGTGGTCTCCTTCGAACTGGAGAATGGCGAATTGAGATCTGCCACCACCGATGACGGCACACGGTACATCGGAAAGCGGTTCATTTCCAATATTCAACCAAAGGTCTTGTTGCAATTGATCGGAAAAGAGCACTTCAAACCTGCCTTCTATAATAGAATGCAAAAAGCTCCGAACACGCTTTCCAGCTTCACAGTGCACATCGTGTGTAAACCGGAATCCTTCCGCTACCTGAATCACAACGTTTATCATCACACATCAGATCATGTTTGGACCAAACCAGAATACCGGGAAGAGGAATGGCCATTGCAATTCATGCTCAGCACGCCCGCCACATCCAGATCGGATGAGTGGGCAGATGGCATTTCCATCATGACATACATGCGGTTTGACGAGGTGAAACAATGGACGGATTCGTACAACACCATCGTTTCCCCGAACGAACGCCCAACCGATTACGAAGCCTGGAAGAAGCAGAAGACCGAAAAACTGTTGGATGCAGTGGAAAAACGATTCCCGAACATCAGGGACTGTATCCGAAGTGTGCATGCATCCACCCCACTCACCTTCCGTGATTACATCGGAAGTGATGACGGCAACATGTACGGTACCGAAAAAGATTTTCGCAAGGGATTGGTTAACTTCATTGCACCTCAGACAAAAATCACCAACCTTTGGCTCACCGGCCAATATTTGAACCTACACGGCATCTTTGGCGTTACCATAAGTTCAATAGTCACCTGTAGCCAAATTTTGAATAAGAAGGAATTACTTGAGCGGATTAAACTTGCTGAATGAAGAATTTTGACGTTTTAGTTATCGGGGCTGGACCATCTGGTACGGTGGCAGCATCATCCCTCATTGATCTTGGATATTCCGTCCTGATCGTGGAAAAACAGGAGTTTCCACGATACGTTATTGGCGAAAGCCTTTTGCCCAAGAGCATGGAACACTTCGAGAAGACCGGCTTACTTCCAGCATTGGAAGACCAGCAATTCGAAGTAAAAGCAGGCGCTCTTTTCATTAAGGATGGAAAGGAATTCCGGATATCGTTCGATGACAATTTCACACCCGGATGGACCTGGACATGGCAAGTTCCAAGAAGGCAGTTCGACAAGACCTTGGCCGATGAAACAGAGAAAAAAGGAGCCGAAATATTGTACAAGAGCACCTTGGAATCCATCGACTTCAGCAAGCCCGACCACGTCAATTTCACGGTGAACACCGAAGGAAAACTACAGGACTACACAGCAAGGTTCGTTATCGACTCTAGCGGATATGGAGGCGTTCTTACCAGAATGCTGGACATTCCGATGCATGTTTCTCCAACGAGCAACATGGCCGTGTACACGAAGCTGGCGGACGACACGCGCTCGCAATTCGACACCCCCATGCAGATATCGTTTGAGGTGCTGGAGCAAGACCTTTGGCTATGGGTCATTCCGTTTCATAACGGCAATACCTCATTGGGATTCGTAGGCAACAGAAAATACTTTGACGGGTTCTTGCAAGAAGGAGCAGACATCACCCAGGAGTTCAATAAGATGTTCGACCGCTCCAAAAGGTTCAAGCAACGCTTTCAAGGGCGCAACCTTCTGTTCGAGCCTAAAGTGCACCTTGATTATTCACGTTCTTCAGAAAAGTTCTTTGGCGACAGGTACGTTCTGACAGGCAATACCACCGAATTCCTTGACCCCGTGTTCTCTTCGGGTGTGGCCTTTGCCACCGAATCCGGTTATGTGGCTGCGCAGTTGGCCGCCAAGCAGCTTAACGGAGAAACAGTTGATTGGCAGAATGAATACGTGAAGCATTTGGAATACGGAATTGACGTATTCAGGACCTACGTGAACGAATGGTATACAGGCAATCTTCAGAAGATCTTCTTCCACGCAAACATCAATCCGTTGATGAAGAAGCAACTAACCTCTGTGCTGGCAGGTTATGTGTGGGATAGGAACAATCCGTTTGTACGCAAGCATAGCACGATCATTAAAACCTTGGCACAAGTGGTGGATATTGAGGTAATGAAGAAGGAACGGGCATAATGCGTCATATTCCGATCAGACCTTCTTACGATGTCGTTATCATAGGTGCCGGCATCAGCGGACTCACATCTGCGGCCTTGCTCAGCAGGGCAGGACTTTCCGTGGGTGTGTTCGAAATGGACAGCCGACCGGGAGGTTATCTGGCTGGTTTCAGAAGAAAGGATTTCCGTTTTGACAGTGCCATACACTGGCTCAACCAATGTGGTCCCAAAGGATTGGTGACACGTGTTTTCGATTTCATCGGAAACGACCATCCGGTGGCAGAAACACAACCGAACATCAAACGGTACATAGGCGACACCTACAACTACCTTCTTACCAA
>JBFHEW010000353.1:0-3903 GCA_041583955.1 Bacteroidia bacterium
CAGCATGTAATACACGTAAACGAACACAAGGGCTCGCATGGCATGGGTGACAAGAAAATACTCAACTGGCATTTGGGTGCGTTCAATGCCGAACACCCATTCGTTGTATTGGTCCTCAAAAATGACCTCATGCCACAATACGCCCGACAGGGTGATAAGCACCCATGCAACAGCAACCGCCAGTATGAATCGCACAAATCCCATTCGTTGATCACAAGTTTAAGGATTAAACTGAAGATCGAACAAAGAATAGCGATGAGTGGTTCGAAATATCGGTTCAATGGCCTGGAACAGAGATATGGTCAGCGAGTCGCAACTGAACGGACGCCCTAGAAACGCAGGCTTACCTGTATGCCGTTGCATAAGGCTTTTACAGGTTCCGTAAACACATGGTTGTTGCATGCAGAGGCCGTGCTTTTGAACCGGTTTTCATCTCAAAAACACGGCACTTTCATGCACCGAAAAACCATATTGCTATTAACTATGGGTTCTTCTATATTTGCACGCTCCAAAAACGGAGGTAAAATTTTACACATTATATAATGCAGAACAAAGGCGCTATAAGGGTTTTCGCCATTCTACTCGGTCTGGTATGTCTTTACCAGCTTTCATTCACGGTTGCTACGCGTATGGCGGAATCGACCTATGAGGAGATGAGTTTGACCGATCAGGAGGGAGCAGACAAGTACTTGGAGGAGTTCACTTTCAACATGCTTGTGAAAGAATACACCTACTTGGAATGCAAGGAGCGGGAGTTGAATCTCGGTCTTGACCTTAAAGGTGGAATGAACGTGACCCTGGAGATCTCTCTTCAGGAAATGGTGAAGTCGCTTTCGAACAATAGTCTGGATTCCACTTTCAATAAAGCCATTGCCAATGCTTCTGCGAAATTGGCCGGTTCCAATCTCGATTTCGTGACCTTGTTCGGTCAGGAGTTTGAAGCCATCGATCCAAATGCACGTTTGGCGTCTCCAGCTATTTTCGGTTATACACTAAAGGATAAGATATCCGGTGATGCGACCAATGCTGAGGTGCTTGAAGTGATCCGCGAAGAAAAGGAAGCTGCAATCGAACAGGCTTTTGAAGTACTCAGAACCCGTATCGATAAATTCGGTGTAACGCAACCAAACATCCAACGCTTGGAAGGTAGCGACCGTATCTTGGTTGAATTACCAGGGGTAAAGGAGCCGGACCGTGTGAGAAAACTGTTGCAAGGAACAGCACAATTGGAGTTCTGGGAAACCTATGAGAACCAAGAGGTTTACGGCTACCTGGCAGAGGCCAACAAGATCATCCGTGATATTGAAGCGGGCAAGAAGGCTTCAGACACTACAGCCGTTGCTGCCGAAGGAGAAGAAGTTGTTGCAACAGAAGAAGTTGCAGAAAAGGATACGGCCAAATCATTGACCGACCTGTTCGGTGGAGCAGATTCCACTGGAGCTGAACTGGGCGAAGAGTCGATTGACGATCTTCAGAAGAACAACCCGCTGTTCGCGGTGCTTTCACCAGCTGCTTCGCAGGATGGTCTTTACAGAGGACCTGTGGTCGGTTACGCATCTGTAAAGGATACTGCCAAGGTGAACAAGTATCTGGCAATGGACCGTGTAAAGAACATCTTTCCACGTGATCTTAAGTTCTACTGGACGGTGAAATCCATCGACCCGAAAGACCCTGCTCAGGTTCATCAATTGGTTGCCATCAGGGTAACAAGCCGTGATGGTGAGCCACCTTTGGATGGTTCTGCCATTTCTGATGCCAACAAGGATTTCGGTCAGTTCGGTGCTTCGCCAGAGGTATCTATGATGATGACTCCTGATGGTGCAAACGCTTGGAAGCGATTGACCGGAGAGAACATCGGCAAGTCAATTGCCATCGTTCTTGATGATTATGTGTATTCGTTCCCGACAGTTCAAGGCGAGATCAGCGGTGGTCGTTCTTCCATTACTGGAAACTTCACCATCAACGAAGCGGAGGATTTGGCCACCGTGCTGAAAGCAGGTAAACTTCCGGCTCCGGCCCGTATTGTTGAAGAGGCGGTTGTAGGACCGACCCTTGGACAGGAATCGATCACCAATGGTGGATTCGCATTCATCGGTTCGGTTGCCTTGGTGCTCATCTTCATGATCTTCTACTACGGTACAGCGGGTATTGCAGCAAACATTGCCATGTTGGCCAACGTGTTCTTCGTATTCGGGGTGCTTGCTTCTCTTGGAGCAGTGCTTACGCTTCCTGGTATTGCCGGTATCGTTCTTACCATCGGTATCTCCATCGACTCAAACGTTCTCATCTTTGAGCGTATCCGTGAAGAGCTACAGAAAGGAACAGGCATTCGCTTGGCTGTAACTCAGGGTTATAACGCAGCCTACTCGGCCATTATCGATTCAAACGTTACATCCTTACTTACCGGTATCATCCTTTATGTATTCGGTAGTGGACCGATCCAAGGTTTCGCAACAACCTTGATCATCGGTATCTTCTGTTCGCTTTTCGCATCCATCTTCATCACACGATTGATCTTTGAAGGAAGATTGGAGGCTAAAAAAGCCATTTCGTTGGGAACCAAAATGACGAAGGATGTTTTCAGCAACACCAACGTTGATTTTGCCGGTAAGCGTAAGATCGCTTATATGTTCTCCGGAACGGTTATCATTCTCGGAATCGTTTCCATGGGTCTGAGAGGTTTCAACTACGGAGTTGATTTCTTGGGAGGTCGTTCGTACATGGTTGAGTTTCAAGATGCAGTGAATACGGGCGATCTGAGCCAAGCACTGCAAGGAGCGTTTGACGGAAATGCACCTACGGTGAAGACCTTCGGTGCCGATAACCGCGTAAAGGTCATCACCGCCTACAGGATCAACGATGAAGGCGAGACTGTTGATGATGAGGTTCAGGCAGCATTGGTTGCAGGTCTCTCCACCTTGGCCGACAATCCGAGCGAGATTCTGAGTTCGCAGAAGGTAGGACCTACCATTGCAACCGATATTAAACGTTCAGCATTGCTTTCAATCGTGTTCTCATTGATCGCTATTTTCCTTTATATCCTGGTACGATTCAAGAAGTGGCAGTACAGTTTGGGAGCCGTTATCGCTTTGGCGCACGATGTATTGTTCGTGTTGGCGCTTTTCACTCTAGGGTATGGTTTCATGCCGTTCAGCATGGAGATCGATCAAGCGTTCATTGCAGCCATCCTTACGGTGGTCGGTTATTCGATCAACGATACCGTGGTTGTATTTGACCGTATCCGTGAGTTCCAGAACGAGCATCAGGCAAGAAAGTACTCGTTGGGAACCATCGTGAACAATGCCCTTAATACAACGCTAAGCCGTACCATCATTACAGCGCTTACAACCTTTATCGTGTTGTTGGTGTTGTTCTTGGCAGGAGGCGAAACCATCAAAGGATTCTCGTTTGCTCTGTTGGCGGGTGTTGTGGTCGGAACCTACTCATCCATCTTCATAGCTACTCCTGTACTGCTCGAGTTCATAAAGGATGAACCCGAAGTGGAAAAGAAGAAAAAGAAATAAACAAAAGGCTCCGACATTCGGAGCCTTTTTACTTTTGTACCATGAAATCCATATTACTTTTTTTGAATCTAGGTGGGGGCGAGATCATTGTCGTGCTCTTGATCGTGTTGTTGTTCTTCGGCTCGAAGAAGATACCTGAATTGGCGAGAGGCCTTGGAAGAGGAATCCGTGAGTTCAAGGATGCAACGAGCGGGGTGCAAAGGGAGATCGAGGAGAGCATGAAAGATGTTCCGAAGAAAACAATTCCGAAGGTGACCCCGAACGCTGACGCAAAACCAAGAGAACAGTAAAACTCCCTTGAGTATCATTGAAAAGCCCCATCATGGGGCTTTTTTTATGTTCAATGGTTTTGTAAAGGCTTTTTAGGTGCTATACCCCA
>JBFHEW010000354.1:0-3902 GCA_041583955.1 Bacteroidia bacterium
ATTCAATACACTATAATCATTTACTGACAGCATGTCATACGCACATTTCACGGCCAGAAGGGAGTGATTTGACGTGAAAGTGGAGAAGATGAGCGACCGCGCATGGTTGATTAAAAACTGTCGGAGATTGTCGTTGCAAAGCACCGCTGCACCGTGGCATCCCAGGGCTTTTGAAAAGGTCACCAAACGGGCGTAAACCTCACGCTCCAGACCCAATTCCGACACCCTTCCTCTGCCCTCTCCGAACAAACCGACCGCATGCGCTTCATCCACAATAATGGCAGCATCAAATTCCATGCAGACAGCAACCAACTCCTTTAACGGAGCAAGGTCGCCATCCATGCTGTAAACGCTTTCTACAGCCACGATGACCGCACCATCCAACTCCGATAGCACCGACCACAGACTTTCCAAATCATTATGCTTGAAAGGCTTCAATTCCGCTCGCGACAAGCGCATGCCATCATGCACTGAAGCATGTATCAACTCATCATAAACGATATACTTGGCAATTCTACCGAGCGAAGAATACAGCCCCACATTGGCATCGTAACCCGAATTGAAAATGAGGGCGGTCTCCGAACCGTGGAACGCAGCGACCTGCCGCTCTACGGCCTCAGCCAACTTCGAATTACCAGTAAGCAAACGTGAGCCGGTTGAACCGACTCCAGGTTGTAAAAACTCCTTCTCAGCTTCAGCAATGCGTTTTTTCAACTCTTCGCTACGTGCAAAACCGAGGTAATCGTTCGATGTAAAATCAACCTGACCTTCTACGGTCTTGAGGCTACGGAATGTGCCCTGCTCCTTGCGTTGTGCGAGTTTGGCCGCAACAAGTTCATCCAAGCTTCCCATTCGAATTACCGTTGAAAGTTGCCGTCATGCTGACCTCGTTTCAGCATATGATCTGACCCTGAAACAAGTTCAGGGTGACGCGACCTGATGACTTGACCAGAACAATCAACCATTATCAACCTGCCGTTTTCGCCTTCACAGCAGCCGCTACATTCTTTTCGATGGTACGCCCAGGGCGAGACCATTTGATCTTCTCTGCGCTCTCCGGACGCGCCTTGTAAGCCGCTTCATCAATCTGTGGCTTATCGCCTTTCTTGTACGGAGCTTTCGGAGTTAAACCCAACGCATTGAAGAGCGCCATGTCCTTATTGAACTCAGGATTAGGCGTGGTAAGCAATTTATCTCCCGCGAAAATAGAACCAGCACCAGCCAAGAAGCAAAGCGCCTGACCTTCATCCGTCATCTGCGTTCTACCGGCCGATAAACGAACCGTGGTGTCTGGCAATACGATTCGCGTGGTAGCGATCATCCGAACCATATCCCAGATAGGAACAATTTCCTGCTCACCCAATGGCGTTCCCTCCACAGGGACCAAGCCATTGATCGGCACGCTTTCAGGATGTGGATTCAGGCACGAAAGTGTCAATAGCATGCCGCAGCGGTCCTCAGGGCTTTCACCCATTCCGATAATTCCACCCGAACAAACGGTCAATTTCGCCTTGCGAACGTTGCTCAAGGTCTGCAATCTATCTTCATATCCACGTGTGGAAATCACTTCCTTGTAATACTCTTCAGAACTATCAACGTTGTGATTGTATGCATACAGACCAGCGGCCGCCAAACGTTTTGCTTGGTTTTCCGTCACCATTCCCAACGTGCAGCACACCTCCATATCCATGTCGTACACGGTTTTCACCATGTCCAACACCTGATCGAACTCATCATTGTCCTTCACATTCCGCCAAGCCGCGCCCATGCACAACCGAGACGAACCACCATCCTTTGCATCCTGAGCCGCCTTACGCACCTGCTCCACGCTCATCAGATCATTCTTCTCAATATCCGTGTGGTAGCGGGCCGCCTGAGGGCAATACGAACAATCTTCGGGGCAACCACCCGTCTTTATCGAAAGCAGCGTGCTGACTTGCACCTCCTTCGGGTCGTTGTGCTCGCGGTGCACCTTGGCCGCCTCATAGATAAGATCGATCAACGGACGGTTATAGATTTCCAAGATCTCCTCCTTCGTCCAATTGTGTCTGATGTCGCTCATAATTCAGAATTTGAAACAAATGTAGAACACGATTTTTTCTTGTAGGATTTTGCGTTGATTAGTTTTGCACACCAAATGCGTTTCGACATCATCACCATACATCCCGAACTGCTTTCGGGACCGTTCAGCCACAGTATTCTCAAACGTGCTCAGGATCAAGGTTTGGTTTATCGTCATTGCGAAGGAAGTATGACTGAAGCAATCTCCTGATATAGATTGCCGCGCTCGTTCCTCGCTCGCAATGACGAATTTCATGGTAACTTTGTTTTATGGCAACCCGTGAGGACATCATTGAAAAACTGCGTACGTTCAAATTGAGCGTTGCTGATCGTTATCCGATTGCTTCATTGGCTTTGTTCGGCTCGTTTGCACGTGGCGAGCAGAATGCCTCGAGTGACATTGATGTGTTGGTTGAATTCGATGGACGTATCGGTTCTGCATTTTTTGAAATGGCCGATGAATTGGAAAAACAGATGGGTGCCAAGGTTGACCTGGTCTCTAAAAATGGCATTAAACCTAAGTACTACTCTGCCATAGAATCCGATCTGATCTATGTCTAAGCGCAACGATCGGCTTTTGATAGAAGACATGCTGGAAGCGGCAAAGAAAATCCGTTCCTATTGCGATGGCTTTACGGTGGAGCAATTCTTGGGAGATGACCGTACCATTGATGCAGTTGTGCGCAACTTTGAAATAATCGGAGAAGCGGCCAATCGTGTTCATCCCGATTTTCAGGCTGCAAACCCTCAGATTGACTGGAATGCGCTGCGCGGCTTCCGCAACCGTTTGATCCATGAATACTTTGGCGTTGACCATGAGATCGTGTGGCAGATCATTGAAACAGAGCTGAATGATTTCATTGATGACCTCGAACGTTTGTCGTAATTCGAAAATCGATGATCGCTAATTGTCAATCACAAATCCTTCAGTTAGCTTTGCAGCCAAATGCGTTTCGACATCATCACCATACATCCCGAACTACTTTCGGGACCGTTCAGCCACAGCATTCTCAAACGTGCTCAGGATAAGAGCCTGGTGGAAATTGAATTCCACGACCTGCGCGAATACACCTTGGATAAACACAAAAAAGTGGATGATTACCAATTTGGTGGCGGTGCAGGCATGGTGATGACCATTGAACCGATTGACCGATGCATTTCCGCTTTGAAGACCCAACGCGATTATGACGAAGTGATCTACATGACGCCCGATGGCGAGCAGTTCGACCAGCCAATGGCCAATCGGTTGTCATCAAAAGGCAACATGATCATTCTCTGCGGACATTATAAAGGCATTGACGAGCGTGTTCGGGAGCATTTCATCACCAAGGAGATCTCCATTGGCGATTACGTGCTTACGGGTGGCGAATTGGCTGCGGCCGTGGTCTGCGATGCTATCATACGTCTTATCCCAGGTGTGATCTCAGACGAAACCTCTGCCCTTTTCGATAGCCATCAGGACGGAATGCTCGCTCCACCGGTTTACACACGCCCTGCAGAATACAAAGGCTGGAAGGTTCCGGACGTACTACTCTCGGGCAACGATAAGTTGGTTGACGAATGGAGAAATGAACAAGCCCTGAAGCGCACACAGGAAAGAAGACCTGATTATTTAAGGGATGAATGAAGCTGATAGGTTTTGAACAATGAACTTTAAACCTTGAACTCGCTTTCTACAAACAATCCAACCTTGATAATTCATCTGATTTTTCTTCAAACTCGCGGCTTGCAACTAAAAACTAATTCTTTACATTTGCGCTCCCAAATTTTGGGACAGATACAATAGAAAGCATGGACGCAATACTGAATCACGTACGAGATACTTACAGCAAAACGCTGGA
>JBFHEW010000355.1:0-3902 GCA_041583955.1 Bacteroidia bacterium
CGTTGATCTACAACATCATCGGTGTTTCGGTAGCCGTACAGGGATTACTATCTCCGGTGATCGCTGCCATCTTAATGCCGCTCAGCTCGGTAACAGTGGTCCTATTCACCACAATGACAACGGCCGTGCTGGTAAAGCAGCAGCTTCGGAAAGTATAGGCTGACCAATGTCAGTTTCGACTGTGACCGCACTCAGCGGGCAGGTTGGATCGTCAGGATTTCTTTGCAACCAGAATGGAAGTCATTTTTCTACTCATTGCCATAAGCATCATTGCCGCTCTAGGATTCCTGGCCGCTTTTCTGTGGGCCGTGAGATCGGGGCAATACGATGACGACAAGACGCCAGCGATGCGCATTCTTTTTGACGATAAACAATCAACAGAAACCAATAAATAATTCGATGGAAAAGGAAACATTCCGTTACGACAATACCATTGTCCGAAAATTCGCCTTCGCCACCATGGCGTTCGGTATTATCGGCATGTTGGTAGGGCTTACCGCTGCTTTGCAGATGGTGGATCCAATGTTCAACTTCTTAACCCCGTGGCTCACATTCGGAAGAATACGCCCGTTGCACACCAATGCGGTGATCTTCGCATTTGTCGGTAACGGGATCTTCATGGGTGTTTACTACTCGCTACAGCGATTGCTGAAAACGAGAATGTGGAGCGATGTGCTGAGCAACATCAACTTCTGGGGTTGGCAGCTCATCATTCTTTCGGCCGTTGTCACACTTCCGTTCGGTATCACAACCGGTAAGGAATATGCCGAGTTGGAATGGTGGATCGACATCGCCATCGCCTTGGTTTGGGTAGTGTTCGGCCTGAACATGTTCATGACCATTTTGAACAGAAGGGAACGTCACTTGTACGTGGCCATCTGGTTCTACATCGCCACATTCGTAACTGTGGCCATGCTTCATATTGTGAACAGTTTTGAACTCCCGGTCTCATTCCTCAAGAGTTATAGCTGGTATGCGGGTGTGCAAGATGCACTGGTACAATGGTGGTATGGCCACAACGCGGTTGCGTTCTTCCTCACCACCCCTTATCTGGGATTGATGTACTACTTCATTCCGAAGGCAGCTAACCGTCCGGTTTACTCATACCGACTTTCCATTGTACACTTCTGGGCCTTGATCTTCATTTACATCTGGGCCGGTCCACACCACTTGTTGTACACTGCATTACCTGAATGGGCACAGAATATCGGTGTTGTGTTCTCGTTCATGCTGATAGCTCCGAGCTGGGGTGGTATGCTTAACGGACTTCTGACACTGAGAGGTGCTTGGGACAGGGTTCGTGAGAGCGCAGTTCTGAAGTTCATGGTTGTAGCGGTTACATGCTACGGTATGAGCACGTTCGAAGGCCCGATGATGTCGTTGAAAAACGTAAATGCCATCGCGCACTTCACGGATTGGGTCGTAGCACACGTTCACATCGGTGGATTGGGATGGAATGGTTTCATGACCTTCGGTATCCTTTATTACCTGGTTCCGAAACTTTGGAACACGAAATTGTATTCCACCAAGCTTTCTGACTTCCACTTCTGGATCGGAACGCTCGGAATCATCTTCTATGCATTGCCGCTCTACTGGGCAGGTTTCACGCAGAGTCTGATGTGGAAAGAGTTCACAGCAGAAGGCTTCTTGGCTTACCCGAACTTCTTGGAAACGGTGACGCAGATCAAACCGATGTACGCTGCAAGGGCATTCGGTGGTAGCATTTACATCGTTGGTGTTATAGCCATGCTTTACAACCTGATCATGACCATGAAGCAGGGAAGCTTCCAGAAAGAAGAAGAAGCATCTGCCCTTCCGTTGGCGAAAGATTACGAAGCCCATAAAGGCGAAGGATGGCACAGAGCCATTGAAAGAAGACCTGTTCAGATGTTGGTGTTCAGTTTGGTCGCAGTTGCAATCGGTGGAGCTATCGAGATCATTCCTACCATGCTCATAGACAGCAACGTTCCGACCATTGCCAGCGTGAAACCATACACGCCACTCGAACTGGAAGGAAGAGACATCTACATCCGCGAAGGTTGCTACAACTGTCACTCGCAGATGATACGTCCTTTCCGCTCAGAAACGGAGCGTTATGGCGAGTACTCCAAAGCAGGTGAGTTCGTGTACGACCACCCATTCCAATGGGGCTCAAAACGTACCGGGCCAGACCTGCACAGAATCGGGGCCAAGTATTCTGACAGTTGGCACTACAACCACATGTTGGATCCGGGCAGCATGTCTCCGGGAACCATCATGCCATCTTACCCATGGTTGTTTGATTCTGAGTTGAATACAGACCTGACACCGAACAAGATCAGAGCCATGCAAACGCTTGGGGTCCCATACGCAGAAGGTTATGACCAGATAGCAGTGGAAGAATTGACCTACCAGGCAGAATTGATCGCAAAGAATCTGGAAAAGGACGGCATTCAAGTGATTCCGAACACAGAGATCATTGCACTCATTGCCTACCTACAGCGCTTGGGAACAGACATTAAAGTGAAGGACGGCCAGGCCGCCATGGTAACCAACTAAAGACGAAAGATCATGCTAAAGTTCATAAAACACCATATGGAGACCATTGTTGGGATAGAGATCTATCCGATCATCTCCTTCATCATCTTCTTCACATTCTTCGTGGCTGTGCTGGCGTACCTGATCATTCAAAGAACAGAGTATTTCGATAAGCTGAGCATGTTGCCACTGGACGAGGAAAAAGCACCAACCAATAAACTCTAAGACATGAAAACAGATTGGTTCAATAAAAAATCAAAATGGGTCGGTGCGGCTGTTGCATGCTCGCTTTTGGCCACAAACGTCAGTGCACAGGAATCGAAAGTTCCGGTGCCTTGGGAGAACATCGTAAAGGCCGATGACACTGCCGTATTCTGGGTACTTGCATCGTTTGCCATCCTGCTGCTCGTTCTTATCTGGGTAGTGGCCGGGGTAACCAAAGGCCTATTATCAGACAAGGAGCTCTGGAAAGGAAAATGGAGCGGCACGGCAAAATCAATAGCTGCCCTTATCGGGGGTGGACTGATTTTGAGTTCGAATGCTGTCTTTGCCCAGTCCGAAACGCCCATGACACCGATGTTCGAAATGTCGGACGGGCTATTCTGGATCATGGTCATCGTGAACGCTTTCCTGCTGACCATTCTACTCGGAATGCTATACAACCTCAGTAGCCTTATCCGATCGCTGCGGGCGCAAGAAGCAGAAGAGGCTGAAGCCGTGGTAGAGAAATCGATATGGGAAGGGGCTCTCTCTGCTGCCGTACCATTGGAGCAGGAGAACGATATCCTGATGGATCATGAATACGATGGCATCATGGAGTTGGACAACAAACTTCCGCCTTGGTGGCTCTACATGTTCTATTTCACCATCGTTTTCGGAGTGGTTTACATTGCCTATTACCATTTCTCAGATGGTCCTGGACAGTACGATGAGTACAATACCGAAATGGCTGTTGCAGCCGAGGCCAAGGCCGAAATGCTGGCAAAATCTGCAAACAACGTTGATGAGAACAACGCAACCGTATTGACAGATGCCACATCACTTAGCAATGGAAAGGCCAAGTACGAGATGCTTTGCGTTGCCTGCCACGGACAATCAGGTGGAAGCTCGCAGAATCCGCTTGGAGTCGGACCTAACCTCACCGATGAGTATTGGATACATGGTGGTGGCATCAGCAACATTTTCAAGACGATAAAATATGGTGTTCCGGCAAAAGGAATGATTTCTTGGGAAGCTCAGCTTACTCCGGTACAGATACAGGAAGTGGCCTCGTACGTGATATCACTACAGGGAACGAATCCTGAAAACGCCAGAGAACCTCAAGGCGAGATCTGGACCGAAAGCGCTCCTCAAGCGGCACCTACCGATACAACGGAAACTTCAGC
>JBFHEW010000356.1:0-3890 GCA_041583955.1 Bacteroidia bacterium
GGAAAGGAAAAAAGCCGAGGAAGCGGAGAAAAAGTTGGCCGCAGAGCGGGCTGAACAAGCAGAAGCCGACAGACGGAAACAGGAATCGGCCAAAGCCAAGGAAGAAGAGGAAAACCGCCAGGCTGCCATGAAAGCAGAGGAGGAGGCCCGCGAAGTTCTGAAAGTCAAAGAGGAGGAAGAAAAAAGGCTGGCAGATGCCAAGGCGGAGGAAGAACGGAAAAAAGCAGCTGATATGAAGGCCGAACAGGAAGCGAAAGCGGCCCTCAAAGCAAAGTCGGATGAGGAGGAACGCGCCCGCAAAAAGGCGGAGTTGGAAGAAGAAATGAGACTGGGCAGACTTAAAGCAGCTGAAGAAGAGAAAAGGCGTGCCCAGATAGAACAAGAGGAGATAGAACGAAGGCAGAGAGAGGCAGATGCACGCAGGGCGAAAGAAGAACGACTTGCCGCAGAGAACGCTGCACAAGAAGAGAAAAGACGGCAGGCTGAAGCCCTGAAAGCGGAAGAAGAAAGCAGGAAACGTGCCGCTGAAGAAGCCGCCTTTGAAGAAGTGCGCAAACAGAAGGCAAAGGAGGCATTTGAAGCAGAACAACGGGCCAAGGCGCAAGCAAATGCCGTGAGCGATGCTCAGAAACGTGAACGGGAAGAAGCAAAAGCTAAAATGGAGCAGGAGAGAAAAAGCCTGTCCATAAAGGATGCCGGATCGGTGGTCTCGCGGACCGAGGAAGTGATCGAAGAGGTGAATCGGACCATTACACAGATCACCGTGCAGCGCGAACACATGACCTATGTGTATAAGAAAGTGGTTTACAATTGGGGTGGGGTTTACTACTTTCGGGATGACGACAGCATCACCAATGCTGTGTTTCAACTCGAAACCCGCGAGTAATGAATGCCAACGACTACCTCAGCAAAGAGGAGATACAGGCGCTTCTGAAAAAATCCGATTTCAAAGCCGCCCTTGAGATCGCCCATACCTGGGCATGGATCGCGTTCGCATTTACGCTGGCCGGAATGTGGCCTGGTCCGTTAACCATCTTCATTTCCATCTGGATACTTGGAGGAAAGCAACTTGCATGTTCCATCATTATGCACGACACCTCACATTATTCTCAGTTTGAGAGTAAGCGTATGAATGTGTTGATGGGCAATTGGCTGGGTGGCTTTCCGGTGTTCTTCGATGTGCAGCGCTATCGCCCCTACCACCTATCACATCATTCGCATACGGGAGAAGATATCGACCCGGACATCAATCTCACCAAAGGCTATCCGTCTGGCACCTGGAGCTTTGTGCGTAAGGTGGCACGCGACCTTTCAGGATTAACAGGATTGAAAATCCTCTACGCGCTTATCATGATCCAATCCGGACTATGGAAATTCAACTTGGGCGGTAAGGTTGACAGCATACCGAAAGAGGAACGCAAGGGCCTGTATCACATCATCATCTTCTTTAGGAACATGGCAGGCCCCATGGTTGCCAATCTCGTGTTGTGGGCCATCCTATGGCTAACAGGCAACGGCTGGTTGTACCTGCTTTGGATTGGCGCCTACTTCACCACGTATCAATTCTGCCTGCGCATCCGCTCCATTGCAGAGCATAGCGTTGTACCGGATAGACACGACAACCAACTGAACACACGGACCACCTACGCCAACTTCGTTGAGCGGATGCTGTTCGCGCCTCACCACGTCAATTATCACGCGGAGCACCATCTGCTAATGACCGTTCCGAGCTACAATCTTCCCAAGATGCATCGTTTATTGAAACAACGAGGCTACTTTGAGAAAGGGCTTCTCAAACAGAATTACCTGGAAATAGTAAGGCTGGCCGTTTAAACCTTCACGGTGAACTGAATGGAAGCCGTGCGAGGCTGCTCCATTTTCAGTGGTCGCAAAGAGTACTCGCGGTTAAGAAGGTTGTTCACAATGAACGCGGCCTTGAGCCAGTCGGCCACCTGAAAACTGATGCGTGCATCCATCACATAATTCCCTAAATGTTTGTCGCTAATGGTATAATGAGGAGGAGGAACCCCATTTTCCCAGTCGGTATGCTCGACATCACCTCGGTAGTTGATAATTCCAGTATCAAACTGATCGTATCCGTTACCTTCTTTAACATTTGAATCCATTGTATACAGAACCCTATCAATGTTCTTCATGTAACTGTAATATCGGAACGTGTATCCCAACGACCATTTCTTGTAGCTTAACTCAATATCAAGGTTGGCCAGATGCTGAAAACGGTACTTCAGGATCTTCATGGTATCAATGGAAGTACTGTTGTGCGTGTGGCTGATGCGCGAACCTCCGATGGAATCCGTGTAGAAGACAAAATCAGGTTCAACAGATTCTGGAATGGTATAGGTATATCCCATGATGACGGTCATGCCCATTGCTTTTGTGAACTGACCGCCTCCCATGATGGAGGTCTCGATACCTCGAACGCGGTTCTTTCCCGTATTGAGGAATTTGAAGCCTGGAAGTGGCTCAAAGGAGTAGCGACCCATTACGAATTGGATGCTGTTGTTGAACTCTTGCCAGAATCCTACCAGATCGAAGTAACCGAAGAACTTTCCGATCTTGAATCCCTGTTTGAAGCCAAGTTCCATGTTCCAACTGGTTTCCGGTTTCAGATCCGGATTCGGGAACACGCCCAATCCTCCAGAACTTGTAAAAATGTACTTCTCAGCAATGGTTGGGAAGCGGTAACCTTGGCCATAAGAGCCTCTGATGTAGCTTTCGCGCCCTGCTCTCCAGCTGAGTCCAGCACGGAACACGGGTCTCACCACAAATTCCGTATCGTTTATCTGGAAGTACTCGCCTCTAACTCCCATCGAAACGTTGACTACTTTGAAGAACTTCTGATCGAGCTGCATGTAAAGGCTGAAATTCTTGGCGTTGTTCACCCCTGAAGAATCGCCACCTACGAATATTTCAGACTTGGATGTGGTGTAACTACCGGATGCACCGGCAATGACATTCAGCCCTTTCATTTTCTCAAACGTGCGCTGAATCTGATATTCCCCTAAGAACACGGTGCTGCTCACCGACTGGTTGTTTGAGTTGTCGCTATCATTGAACAGGATACGCGACCGGAAAATGTGCTGAACCCCTCTCGGTGTAACGTAATTCACGAATGGATCCAGATAGAACGTAGTGATCTCGGTAAGGGTCATCGTGCCTGGATAGGACCGATACAACCCCGTACGGTCCCGCTCATTAGATTGCCATACCAAAGAGAAATTCTTGCTGCTTCGCATGAAGTTTCCATTGAGACCATAATTGAGGCCACTTATCTTCTTGTTTCGGTGGCGTAAATTGAAATTAAAACGCCCTCTGATTTCTCGAACGTCTTCATTCTGGATGTCCGCTACGGTGTCGGTCGGATTGGTAATATCGACATAGCCCAATGCCAAAAGATCCGATGTTGCAACTGTAGAGATCGGTCGTTGTGGCCCCAGGTAACCGTAATCATAAAGAAAATTACCACCGATGACCACGTCCCATTGTTTCACTTTCCGAGAGTGCATGAAATTCATTCCGGAGAAATTGGCCACACCATCCCACCATTTCTTACCGTTGGCCTGCGATGCATCCAGGCCGAAGAAATTTGCAATACGCTTTCCTGCAGATGCATCGTCCTCAAGAATGGCACTTCTGAAACCGGTGAAGATATTGACCTTGGTAATAGGTTTTTCTTTCGGGTAGGCTGTTCTGACGTTGATGGCGCCACTCAATGCAGAGGATCCGTAAAGTACCGATGATGCTCCTTTTATAACCTCTATCTGTTCAACGTTTTCCGTAGGAATGAAACTCCACTCCACCTTGCCTATGTCACCGTTCAGGATAGGAAGATCATCAACCAGAATAGCCACACGGCTTCCCACTCCGAA
>JBFHEW010000357.1:0-3889 GCA_041583955.1 Bacteroidia bacterium
GCCAAGGATGACGGATTTTCCTTGAATGTTGATGACGTCAACCACCTTTCTATTGGTGATGTTGTCTTTTCCGTCCCAACCAAGAACGGTGTAGTAGGTCTTGCCGCGGTACCTGTTTGCCAGTATCCTATAATAGAGGGCGCCATACCAATCGTTGGGGCGGATTACCTTACGGTCAATACGGTTCCAGTCTGAATTGTCCTCAAACACGGTGACGGCCACTGTTTCTTTGGTGGGTCTGTGCCGCATGATGCAGTGGTATCGGAAACGGCCGTTCTCCAAAGCAAGGTTCCAGCAGAGCATGTGAATGGCGCCATCCCACGAGGATAGTTGTCCGAGAAAGGGGATGGAGTCTATTTTCAGGTCGAAGTGGGATGGGTCGGAATAGAATTCAGCCAGCGTCTGCTCCAACTTGGTTGACGATACGATCTTTTCGGAGTCTTCTGCCGTTCGCATGGTGTCGAACGAGCGGAGAATGGCATTTCGGAAAGTGGTGTCTACCTGTGCTGTGAGTGAGTTCGGAATTGAAAGCAACAGAAAGAGTGCGACCGTCAGTACATTGAACGTACTGAAGGGGATTGCTGTGGTTGCTGACCCTTGCTCGGAGGGTTGCGTTAGGGATGGAAGCGGCATCCTTTCTTGCCGAGAGGCAAGAAAGATAGAGCGGACAGCCCGACCCCGATCTTTTATCGGGGTAACGCCCAAAGCAGAAAATGGAAACGGGTTTGACAGCATGTTCTTAATTACGCTTGGAATGACGGTAAATTGTACAAAAAAGGCGAGAACCATGTCTCGCCTTTCAAAATCCTTGCCGTAGATCTTAAAGATGCAATGCATCTTTTTTCTTAAGGTTCTCTTCTTCTGTGTGTGGATTGTCTTCATCGTCAACGCAACAATCTACTGGACAAACGGCAGCGCACTGTGGCTCATCGTGGAATCCGACACACTCGGTACACTTGTCAGTAACGATATAATACACGTCCATCTCCTTCGGTTCCTGAGGTGCATCTGCATCAGCAGTGAATCCGCTGAAGCCGGTGAACTGACCTTTTACAGACGTTCCGTCTGAAAAGCGCCACTCGGCACCGCCTTCGTAAATAGCGTTGTTTGGGCATTCTGGCTCGCACGCCCCGCAGTTGATACACTCGTCCGTTATCTTGATAGCCATCTTGTCTGTTGCTTTAAGTGGTTTAGTTTTGCGGCCTCAAAGATAGTACACGCACATGAACCATCAAGAGCGAAAGGCGGCATTTATTCGGTTGGGCGAGGTTCTGGCTTCAATATCAGAAAACCCACAGGAGAGCGATTGGGCTGCGGCCTTTAGGCAAGCCGAGGCGCAGAACAAGTGGTTTACACAAGAGAATATTGCCTTGGCGCTGCGTGGAATCGCCTTCATGCTGCAGCCGGAGAAGTTGGATCAGTGGCTTGCTGCCTATCCTGAAATTGCTGATGCGCATCACAAACGTGTGGGGCTGATAATGGCCGGGAACATTCCGTTGGTAGGGTTTCACGATCTGTTGTGTGTGCTCATTTCGGGCAATTCGGCCGTGGTGAAGCTTTCTTCGCAGGACGAGGTGTTGCCGAAGAAATTGGTTGAGACCCTGCGGCAACTGTGCCCGGAGCTGGGTGCCAGAATTGAGCTGAGCAACGGAAAGTTGGAAGGTTTCACGCATGTTATAGCCACTGGGAGCGACAACAGCGCTCGGTATTTCGAGTACTATTTCGGTAAGTATCCGAACATTATCCGCAAGAACAGGAATTCCATTGCCATTATCAATGGAGACGAATCGCTTGACGAATTACGCGCTTTGGGAAAGGATATTTTCCGCTATTTCGGATTGGGATGCCGGAACGTTTCAAAGGTCTATCTGTCTGATGCCATGGATCCGAAAATGTTCTTGGCCACACTGGAAGACTGGAAGCCGATTGCCAACCACAACAAGTATTTCAACAATTACGAATATCATAAGGCCATTTTTCTGGTGGAGAAAATGGCGCATTTGGACAACGGGTTCCTGCTGCTGCGCGAAGATGCCGGTTTCGGTTGCCCCGTAGGTGTTCTTCATTATCAGACATTCGGTACACTCGATCAGATGAAAGCGGAAGTGAAGATCCACCAGGACAAGATCCAGTGTGTGGTCGCCTCCGATAAACTCGGATTCGAGCATTCGGTCCCATTCGGAAAGGCACAATCGCCTGAGTTATGGGATTACGCGGACGGGGTGGATACGATGCGTTTTCTGCTGGCTTAAACGTTTGTTTTTTCGGTTCGAGACCAGTTTCCGAAGGTTGCGGGATGAAAAAAGCCCCGACCTTCTTCAAGATCGGGGCTTTCTGGGTGGATGATGGGGCTCGAACCCACGACCCTCGGTACCACAAACCGATGCTCTAACCAACTGAGCTACAACCACCGTTTAGGCGCGCAAAGATAATGCAATGGTTTATTCAAACAACAGTTAGTTCATGGTTGTTGAAAATAGAAATATCGCCTCGGTCGGAGCGCTTATCTTTGTTAAATGGCAGAGTTGAAAGAAGCAACAGTTCTAGTGGAAGGAATGACCTGTAGCAGTTGTGCTGCAGGGGTTACACGCGCCCTTACAAAGGGTGGTTATTCCAATGTGGATGTCAATTACGCATCAGGAGAGGTTTTTCTGGCAGATGTGGAGGAAATTGACCTTAAAAGGGTGGAGGAGTTGGTGAAAAAGGCCGGCTTTGAATACGTGGGGACCAAGAAAGTAGAGAAGGCCGGACTGGCCCCGATTGAGAAGAAATTCCTTTTCACGCTGCCGTTCACCATTCCTCTTCTATTGCACATGATACCCGGAATGCCTGCGTTTTTCAGTGATCCCATATTCCAATTGATACTGAGTTTGCCGGTCATGCTGCTCGGAACTTACCATTTCGGCAAAAGCGCTTTAGGGTCGCTTCGCAATGGTGTTCCGAACATGGACGTGCTCATTTTCATTGGATCGACCTCTGCATTCATCTATTCCTTGGCCGGAACACTCATGCATTGGGGAGACCCCATGGCCCAGCATACCTATCTGTTCTTTGAAACTTCCGCCACCATTGTTACGCTCGTTCTCTTGGGGAATGTGATAGAGCATCGGTCTGTAAGGCAGACCACAACCGCCATAACCGAACTCGGGAAATTGCAGGAAGGACTGGCAGATAGAGTGGTGCAGCACGATGGACATGAGCACGTGCAGCGTGTACCATTCAATCAGTTGAAGGTGGATGATATTGTCATGGTCAAGTCTGGAGACAGCATTCCGTCTGATGGGATTCTGGTGAAAGGCGAGATCCAGGTTGACGAAAGCATGATAACGGGCGAAAGTCTTCCTGTTTCCAAAAGGGTGGAGGAGCTTCTTATCGGGGGCACCATGGTTTCGGATGGAAACGGATTGGTGCGGATAACCACCATCGGAAAACTCACCGTGCTATCGAGCATCATTACCATGGTGAAGAAAGCACAGATGGAAAAACCATCCATTCAACGATTGGCAGATAAGGTGAGCGGGATCTTCGTTCCCGTTGTGCTTGGGATTTCGGCCCTGACCTTCATTGTTGCTCATTTTGTCTTCGATGTTTCGTTACAGCAGTCCATTATGCAGGCGGTGGCCGTGCTTGTCATTTCGTGCCCATGTGCCATGGGATTGGCCACACCAACGGCCGTGATGGTCGGTTTAGGGAGAGGGGCCAAGGACGGCATCCTATTCAAAGGAGCGGAAAGCATCGAGAATCTGTCGAAGGTGAAAAAGGTGGTTTTTGATAAGACCGGAACGCTGACCACCGGAGATATCAAGATCGGCTCGTTGAATGTCATTCTGGGAACGGAGGAAGAAATACGGAATATGCTTTACAGTATTGAGCAGTTCTCTTCTCATCC
>JBFHEW010000358.1:0-3879 GCA_041583955.1 Bacteroidia bacterium
CCCCTTATCAAGCACACGTATGTGCTGTTTTTCGCCTTGCTTTCAAGTCAGGTCTGCGCGCAGTTCAATGCCGACAGTCTTCTGCGCGTACATCACTCAGGTAAAGCGGAAGCCATTACCTACACGGACCTCATCTGGGTCTACGTCTTCAATCAACCCGACTCTGCCATCTATTACGCGAACCGTGCCGTTGAAACGAGCAAGCGAACCGGGGTCGATTCGCTTCTAGGTAGCATTTATAACCGTGTTGGGGTTGCTTATGATGTGAAGTCGGTGCCCGATTCGGCACTGTATTTCTACCAGCTCGCATTGAAAGAGGCCAGGAAAGCGGGAAACCTGAAAACAGAGGGAGGGGCACTGAACAACATCGGTCTCATTTATTGGAACAAAGGCGAGCTGGGCAAGGCCATAGACCACTATATCCGGGCTGCAGAAAAGTTTGAACGCATAGACAACCTGCAAGGCTTGGGAAACACCTACAACAACATCGGTCTCATTCTGTTTGAGGATGGCCAGATGGAGAAAAGCATGCAGTATTTCCAGCAAGCATTGACGATCCGGGTAAAGACCGATCACAAGACGGGCATTGCTGCAACGTATCTCAACATGGCTCAGCTTTTTTCGAGTGGCCAGCAGACGAACATCGATTCGGCCATCCATTACGTCCGTATGGCCATCCCGCTGTATCAAGAGGTGAACGACCGGTACGGTTTGTCGCGTGCCTTCCGGGAGTTGGCAGATTGTTATTCAAAGCAGAAACGCTATCAGGATGCGCTAGTGGCATACCAGAGTGCGCTGCGCATGCAGCTGCAGCTCGGAAATGCAGAAGGCTACGCCTCTACCTACTACAACATTTCGGAGATCTACCGTTATCTGGATCAGCCGAACAAGCAGATCGCCTATCTGGATACCGCAGAAACATTGGCCACCAAGCACAAAGACCTGTCGCTCCTTTGGAAGGTGTACCGCACCAAGGCAAGGGTCTTTGGCAGATCGGGTCGCCATGCAGAAGCATATCCGTATTGGATCAAATACGATAATCTGAAAGATAGCCTGGTGAGCGCTGAACGGAGCTTGCAGGTGGAGGAATTGGAAACGCAATACAGAACAGCGCAGAAGGACGCAGAGATCGCTGACAAGAAAGCCGCGTTGGCAGAAGCAAGATTGAAACTGGAGAATCGCACCAAATGGATGTTCGGTCTTGCGGGCGGATTCATCTCGTTCCTGCTGCTTGGGTTTGCCGTGTTCCAAACGTACAGAAGAAGGACTCAGGCCGAAAAGGATGCCGCCATCATTGCCGAGCGCGAAAGAGGATTGGTGGCCATGATAGATGCCACCGAGGAAGAGCGGAAACGCATTGCCAAAGACCTGCATGACGGAATTGTGCAGACACTCACTGGCCTGAGTTTGAGACTGGAGAAGGGTTTTTCCATGATCAAAGATGCATCTGAGGAACAACGCGAACGGTTCATCGAATCGAAGAAAATGCTGGATGAATCGATATCGGAGGTGCGGAACATCAGCCACCAGATGATGCCTCGTGTGCTCAGTGAAATGGGATTGGTCCCAGCCTTGGAAGACATGCTTGGTAAAAGTCTTGGTAACACAGACATTCAGTATGAATTTGAACAGCACAAGATGAACGGAGAACGATTCCCGGAAAATGTGGAGGTGAGCCTCTACCGCATCTGCCAGGAATTGGTGAACAACATCATTAAACATTCTGAGGCAAAGGCCGTTTCGGTACAGTTGTTAAAGACCGGAACACATTTGGTACTGGTGGTAGAAGACAACGGAAAGGGTTTTAACTTTGAATCGGAGCAGACCTTGAACGGCATCGGATTGATGAACATAACCACTCGGGCCAAAGCCATGAACGGAGAAGTGAATTACCAACCCAGCCCACAGCAAGGGACTGTTGCAACCATACGGATACCACTGCCATGAGCGACATCAGACTGATCTTGGTTGACGACCATCGACTTGTTCTTGACGGACTGAAGGCCCTCTTGGACGATCTTGATGGTTTTGATTGCGTGGCAACGGCCGATAATGGGCAGAAAGCACTCGACCTCTTGAAAGTGTTTGATGTGGATGTGGTGCTGATGGACATTGACATGCCCGTGATGAATGGAATAGAGGCCACCCGCAGAATCAGGAAAGAACATCCGAAGGTCAAGATCATTTCGCTCACCCAGCACAGCGAACGCGGCATGGTGAAGCAGTTGCTCGATTGTGGTTCTGACGGCTACCTGTTGAAGAACATCTCGCAGGAAGAACTGGCGGCAGCCATCACCAAAGTGCATGGTGGGGAAAAGGTGTTTTCAAGCGAGGTGACGATGAGCCTGGCAGGGAAAGCGGTCGAAAAGAACTCCAACGGCATTGAAGTGGAACTGACAGAACGGGAATTGGAGATACTTGCGCTCATTGCCGAGGGGTTAAGCAGCAAGCAGATCGGTGAAAAGCTATTCATCAGCCCGCGAACGGTAGATACGCATCGAACCAACCTTATGAATAAGCTGGATATACACAACATTGCCGGACTCATCCGCTTTGCACTCAAGAATGGCTATGCCTAATGGCGCTTTCGGCATGAGCGCTGCCTACGTGGTCGAGGAATGATCGAACTCACTGATCTTGGCTTCCAACCAACGCAGATCGGCCACGTTCGGGTCGGTAGTGATGCGGGCTTTGATCGCTCTTACCCTGTTTTTATCGCCAGCTGCCTTCGAAAGAGAAAGCGTGTGTCGGATAAGGTTCAAGTACAGTTTCCGTTGCTGGTCCGATATCTTCCGGTTACGGTTGAGCATGGTTCTGAATGCGGTGGCATGGTAGAATAAGGCGTCTGCATCGTCCAGTTCATAGTAGCATTTCAACAGGATCGACCGCGCGTCCAATCGATAGAACACATCGTCCAGATCCACACGCTGCAATTGACCGATCGCTTCCCGATAGTTCTTCTCCGAAAAGTGGACATTGGCCAGGTTGAAAGCCAAAGCGTTGGTTCGTTGGGCGGCAGGCAGAAGTGGCCTGTGAGCCTGAATGAAATCACGCGCGTAGGCCACGTTTTCTGTGCGCAATGCGATGGTGACGATGTTCTTGAAATCCCACTGCGAAATGGTGCCGTTGGTAAGCAGTGCCCCGTGTTCCAATGCACTCTGGTAAACCGCCAGAAGCTCATCTTGAAACATCAATCTACCCGCGTTTATCCTTCGGATGCAGTAGTTGAGGAGGTATTGGTAGAGATCGGCAAGTTCTGATTCTGACAAGCGCCCCATCAGCTTGGGTACTTCCTGCTTCAGATGCTCAAAAACAGACTCATCGTTCGGCTCTGTGAGGCTTTGTATAATGGACCGATACAGTTTGATGTATGGACTATGGTCGAACAGTCCACGGTCGATCTGTTCAAGGATGGTTTTCAGGAACGGGTCGCTCCATTCCTTTTTCAGAATGAAGTTGAGGTTGATCTTCTCAGCGCTTATCTGAAGTTTCTTGGCCACGAAATAGAGGTCAAGGAACGAGGAACTTTCCTCAAAGACATCGGACGACCGTTTACCTGCTCCCAGCTCTTCCTTGGCTTTCAGCGAATGGAGTTCGTACCTATGGCGTAAGGCATCCGCATCCACATGTCCGCGTTGCTGGCTGCGTTTCAGTTCCTGATGATAGGTTTTGTCGAACGCTCGAGGGCATTTCCGCTCAGACAACTCCTGCAACAGCAACGCTTGCTGATGCTGTGGCTGCTTCGTCAGTTGCTTAAAGCTGAAGTATTCGAAGAGTACCTTGTTCATGTCGGTGAGCAAGTACCGGATCGCCTTATCGTTGAATGGGCGGTCTCGATAGAGCTGAGCGTGAATGTCATGCCGCGAAATCACCTTCGTC
>JBFHEW010000359.1:0-3866 GCA_041583955.1 Bacteroidia bacterium
AAGCGCGATATTCTTCTTGAATCCAGTGCGGATCATGCCTCGCTCATGATAGACGACATCATGAAGCAATTGGAGTTGCTTAGCACGGATATTCCGATGCAGACCATGGCAGAGTTGCCAGCGGCCCATTCACAGCCACTTTCGGTAGCGTCCTCGTTATCGCGCGAGTTGCTTTATGTATTGGAACACGCCATCCATCACATGGCACTCATCCGAATTCTCATCAAGGACGAACAGTTCGGATTTGAGCTCGATGACGCCTTCGGGGTGGCCTATTCAACCTTGGCCTACCGCGGTCAGGAAGCCAACGGCTGAACCATGACTCCCGTCCCATTTCCTACTCGGCTGCACATTCGGTTGCAGCGTGCCCTGCGGTGGGAGTTCTGGCCGTGGCGCATCGTCTATATCCCAGTAGCGGTGTATTGGTTCTTCTTGGCCATCAAGGCGCGCGGTTGGGTTTTCTTCAGTGCCGCAAATCCGTGCATGCGTTTCGGTGGGTTGGTGGCTTACTCCAAAACAGATGTGACCAGACTCATCCCCGAAACCTATTTGCCCAAGACCGTCTTCGTGAACAGCGATGCCACAGCTACTGAGGTCGGAATGGCTTTACATGAAAAGGGTATGACGCTTCCGCTGATCATTAAACCCGATATGGGCGAACGCGGAAAAGGGGTGAAGATCCTACGTACGGAAGAAGAACTGGAAAAAGCACTGTCGAACCTCAGCGAGCGTATGCTACTTCAGACCTACGAGGACCTGCCCATGGAACTTGGCGTGATGTATAGTCGCAAGGCCGATGAAGCGGTCGGGCGTATAACGTCAGTTGTGCTGAAAGATTTTCCGGTAGTGATTGGCGATGGGAAAAGCACGCTTCTGGAGTTGATCCTCAAAAACCTGAGAACCCGACTCAGCTACGAAGTGCACTTGAAGCGCCTGGCCAACCGCTTGCACGAAGTGCCCGCAATGGGCGAGCGGGTAAGGGTGGTGAACATTGGGAATCACATGCTCGGCACAACGTTCAATAACGGCAATCACCTCATTACCCCCGAACTGGTCCAGGTATTCGACCAATTGGCCAAGCAAGTGAGAGGATTCCATCTGGGTAGGTTCGATATCCGTACAGAATCCATCGAAGAATTGCTCAAGGGGAATTTCAAGGTCATCGAACTCAACGGGGTCAACTCCGAACCTTGTCACATTTTCCACCCAGGCCGATCCATCTTTCTGGCTTGGCGCGACTTGTTCCGGCACTGGAACCGCATCTATCACGTCAGTGTGGCCAATCACAAGAATGGGGTTCCGTATGCCTCCTATGCCGAGATCAGAAAGGAGATAAAACGCCATGACCTCGAGGTGGCGAAGTACGATTGAACCCTACTTTTACGCCATGGACTACCTCTTGAACATCGAATTCGATATACGTTACATAAAGGCGCTGCACATCATTTTCGTAACCACATGGTTTGCGGGGCTGTTTTACATGGTGCGGCTGTTCATTTACCATGCCGAGGCAAGAGGTAAAGAGGAGCCCGCCCGAAGCATCTTGGAAAAACAATACAAGCTGATGGAATGGAGGCTCTGGTACATCATTACTTGGCCTTCTGCCATTATTACCCTGGTCTTCGGTACTTGGATGTTAGTATACGCTCGCGGATTCCTTGCCATGCCTTGGATGCACGTAAAACTTACCCTTTTGGTGGGCTTGTACGCATACCAGTTCTATTGCCACAGGATCTTCCTAAAATTCCAGAATGATGAGGAGACCTGGGGCTCCATGAAACTGCGCATCTGGAATGAGGTGGCCACACTCTTCCTCTTCGCCATCGTGTTCGTAGTGGTGCTTAAGAATTCAGTCACCTGGATCGTAGGGCTCGGAAGCCTCGTCCTGCTATCAGTGGTCATGATGCTTGCCATTAAACTGTACGGCAAGGCACGGGGTAAGAACAAGGAAGAATGAGAAGGTAAGCGGAGGTCTCAGCAACCGGAAGGTGGTTGAGGGTTGCCACCTTCACGCGGCAGATCAATTGCCCGTAACGATACGCGCTTCCTTATTGGAGAGGCTTACCGATGCCAACATTTTCTGGGCGTCTTCGAGGGTATTGTACGAGCCATATGCCACCAGATGTCCGAGTTCGTCCTGACCGGCATATTCGGCCACAAAACCGCGTTTTATCATCTTGGCCACATGATCGGCCGCTTCGCTCTTGGTTCTAAAAGTAGCTGCCACTACCTTATAACTGGTGGCATTTTCCACCACCTCCCAGGTGCCTACTTCCGTGTCAACCTCTGTTGAGGGAATGGCATCTGTCTTCACCACTATGGGGCGTTGGGTGTTCTTGGAGAGGTACAGCGAGAGGTATTGCTTTTCGTATTTGGCCGCAAGGGCATCCTCCGTTTCAAAGCCTCGGTCAAGCCAGTTCTCGTCAAACGCTCGCGAGCTGTAAGACGCCTCGGTGTTCATGGCAAAGGGATTCAATTGATGGGCCAACATCTTTCCGTTGTTCAACGCTCCGTTCTGTATCGGTATCCACATCAGCAGACCTACCGTTACGGCTGCTGCTGCGTAGCTTGCAATACGCTTGATCGGAAGCGTGCGCACCGTTGTCGCCACCGGACCATCGGCCGCAACCAATTCCCGCGCCTTGGTCACGTTGTCCTTCTCAACCTTCGAGATGGAAACAGGTTTCAATCCGAAGAACTCATCCTGAAGATCGGGTGCCGGAGCACTTTCAAACACGATGCCTCCTTCTATCGATCGTTTCATGCTTCCAAGACCCTCCCACACGATCGTCTCACCGGCATTCAACCGGAAACGAACTTCAGAGATGGCATCGGTTACCACCGTGTCGGCATCCGAATAATTCAGTCCGTTCTCAGTGGCAAACGCAGCTACCAACAGACCATCGTTATGCGAAAGTCGGGCATTGAAAACAACGCTGTTCTTAGGTGGATGGATGCGGTTTCGCAACGCGTCCAACTCGGCACTTACATGGTCTTTTACAAAACCACCGAACCCAGGCAACACAACGAGGCGCTGCGTGCGGAGCTGCTGATTGATGATATGCCCGAGTTGATCTGTTAACATGCGATTTGAACGCACCAAAGTACGCGAAATTATAGGTTTCTCCGGTGCAAAAGTTGCTTAAGATCTTCTGGCGTATCAACCGAATTGCTTTCGTGTTCTGTTTCAGCCAGTTGTATTTCAAAACCATGGTCCAGCCAGCGCAATTGTTCCAACCTTTCGGCCAATTCACGTTCAGATGGTGGTAGTTGTGAGATGATTTTCAGCGTCTCGGCACGATAGGCGTAAATGCCAATATGCTTGTAAGATGCTGCCAATGCATGGAATGGTTTTCGGCTGAAGTCGATGGCCTTTCCTGCAACCGACCTGTTCACTTTCACCACGGTGTCGCTCTTCAGGTCTTCTTCATTCTCGATCTTCTTGATGAGCGTGGCGATGGTCACACCCGCATCCTCGAAGCATGCGCAGAGCTGATCGATCTGCGCGGGCTCTATGAACGGCTCATCGCCTTGGATGTTGACGATCACATCCACCTCCCGCAGGTTTCCGGCAACCTCGGCACAACGGTCTGTGCCCGACTGATGTTCGGTGGAGGTCATCACCACGTTACCGCCAAAAGCCACCACATGGTCAAAGATGCGCTGGTCGTCCGTAGCCACGATCACATCGCTCAGCAGAGCGGCCTTCGATGCCTGTTCGTACACCCGCTGTATCATGCTCTTGCCAGCAATATCAACCAATGGTTTGGCAGGGAACCGGGTGCTTGCGTAACGCGATGGAATGATGCCTACAATGTTGGTCATGTGGCAAATGTAGTCAACCGCCAACACGCCATGAACATACT
>JBFHEW010000360.1:0-3854 GCA_041583955.1 Bacteroidia bacterium
GTCCTTCCGATTATATCCGAAACAGCTTTACCGAAGTACCGTGCGCCTGCCTCGTTGATGGTAATGTATTTCCCATCAAGGTCTTTGGCATAGATCGAGTCGGAAGCTCCTTGGATGATGCTGTTGAGAAGCGCATTCTCTCGCACCAGAAGACGGATCCGATCCTCTGGTCTAATGGTGATGGCGTCTTTTTGCATGATGGGTTTGAGCGAACTAAATTAGCTTTACCTCCTCAAACAGCGCCACAATACCATGAAAATCCGCTTTCTACTTTTCATCTGCCTTGCATTCACGCTGAGTTCGTGTTTAATGGTGAAGCCATTGGAAGTTCGGTCGGTGGTGTGCTGCGATCTTAAAAAGGCCATGCAGACCGAAACTGAAATAGCTTTCGTAGTTGAGTTGCACAATCCGAACGATTTCCCTGTGAACATGAAGAGCTATTGCCTCGATGTACGCTTGAATGGGAATACCATCGGAACGGCCGAATCGAAAGAACTGACGGAAATAGAGGCGAATAAGACACTGATGAAGTCGGCCACCATCAGAACCTCCACGCAGAAACTGGTCGGCAGCAGCCTCAAGATGGGGCTTTCTGCATTTTTAACGAACAACATCACCTCGCTGGACGTGGAAATAGTCGGTTCTGTTGTGGGCAGTGCCAAAGGTTTTTCCAAACGGGTCAGAATACGCGAAACGTACCCACTACGGCTCAAGCCCTGATCAGGATAAGGGAATACAAACGTTCTTCGGCTCTGTGAAGAAACGGAGCGCTTCCCATCCTCCTTCGCGTCCAACACCAGATTGTTTCACTCCACCGAAAGGTGTGCGCAGGTCTCGGACAAGCCAGCAATTGACCCACACGATTCCGGTATGCAGTTGGGCTGCTACCCGATGTGCCTTCGATAGGTCGGTGGTCCAAACGGTAGATGCCAGACCATACTTGGTGCCATTGGCATAGGAGAGCACTTCTTCTTCGGTGTCGAATGGCTGAATGGTGACCACCGGGCCGAAGATCTCTTCCTGATTGGTGCGACACGTCTCGTCAAGTCCTTCAATGACGGTCGGTTCAATGAACCAACCTCCCATGCCTGTGCGTGCTTCCTTGCCGCCACAGAGCACGTTTCCTCCCTCTTGCTTGGCAAGCTCAACGTACGACAGTATCTTCTCGAAATGTGCTTTCGAAACCACGGCTCCTAGTTTCACATCAGCCAATGCGGGGTCACCCACCTTCATGGCCTTCACCTTTTCCACGAACCTGTCTCTGAATTCGGTGTAAATTCCTCGTTGAACGTAAATACGGGAACCGCACAGGCATATCTGGCCCTGGTTGGCAAAACTGGAGTTGAGCGTGGTGCTGAGTGCATTCTCCAGGTCGCAATCGCTGAAGATGATATTCGGGTTCTTGCCTCCCAGCTCAAGCGATAGTTTCTTGAACATGGGCGCTGCGGTGCGTGCAATGGTCTTTCCTGTTTCTGTTCCTCCGGTGAAGGAAATGATAGGAACATCGGGGTGTTCGGTGATGGCAGCACCTACATTGGCTCCCATTCCGTGAACGATATTGAGCACTCCCTTCGGAAACCCTACCTCATCGCATATCTGCGACAGGAGAAACGCGGTCATAGGTGTGATCTCTGATGGTTTTGCAACCACGGTATTGCCCGATGCCAAGGCCGGAGCGATCTTCCAGGTGAAAAGGTAGAGCGGCAAGTTCCAAGGAGAAATGCAGCCGGCCACCCCAATGGGTTGGCGCAGGGTGTAATTCAGGAATCTGCCATCGGTATCGTGAAACTCGGAACTATCGTGTAGAATGGCCGTTGCAAAGAATTTGAAGTTTTCGGATGCCCGCGGGATATCCACTCTTTTAGCCAGCCACAGAGGTTTGCCATTGTCAGTGCTTTCTGCAGCGGCCAGTTCGTCAAGCTTTTCCGTTATGCGCTTTGAAACGTTGAGCATGTGCTCTGACCGTTGCTCGCGCGTGAGCGCTGACCAAAAAGGGAAAGCAGCTTTGGCGGCCTCTACGGCATTGGCCACATCCACCGCATCGGAATCGGGGATGAGTGAATAGACCTGACCGGTGGCCGGATTGTAATTATCGAGAAACCTGCCTGAGTTCGGGGCCTGAAACGTTCCGTTGATGTAGTTGAGGATCTGCCGCATCGCTGTTGTTTGGGGTAAAAGTAGCCAACTGGCCGGTTTGCCTATGCACCGGATACCGGATGCATTGGACCGAAGACCGACACCATTTGAAAACCTGACACACCTGACATGACGACCAGAAAACAGGGTTCTTACGAACTGTCTGTCATGCGTGTCAGTTCTGCTGTTTTTTGGCACGATCGCGTGCCAGAAAAATGTAAAAAACCCTGCATCCCTTTATTGACGGGGGTTTCAGGAGGTTCGGTTTATTGAAAACAGAGATCGGCAGGTCACTGTGCATGGTAATTGCCTACTGCCAACCGTCAAACAATTAGTCGCTAACTATTTAAAATATAAAACAATGGAAGACGCATTCAAAAAATTCCTTTACGCTGGTGTTGATCTGGCTGCAGAAGTATCAAGCAAATTCGAAGAAGGTGTGAAAGACCTTATTGAGAAAGGAAAGATCTCTGACGTGGAGGGAAAGAAAATGGTAGATGAGCTTTTCGAAAAGACAGAAGCTCGCAAAGAAGAATTCGAAGCGAAGTACAACGAGATCAAAGAAAAAGTTGGCATCGTGAAGAAGACTGAAGAAGAAATCCTTGCTGACCTGAAAGCAAAAGTTGCTGACCTGGAAAGCAAAATCGGTAAAACTTCTGCTAAGGCTGCTCCAAAGGCTGCTGCCAAAGCATAAGTTAAAGGCAAAGTTGCAGGGTTGGAGAGTCCTGTTCCTTTTCATGGTAAGCGCCCAGACTTTCGTCTGGGCGTTTTTATTTGTACCCCACCCTACTTGGGCGGTTTCCGGTGCGTGAGGGATGGAAGCGGCATCCTTTTTTGCCCCTAAGGCAAAAAAGATACAGCGGACAGCCCGACCCGATGGCGCGCGGCCCGTGGGTGGCGAGGGGCACGCCCAACCTTCAGAGATCGTTCTTCTTAAGCACAATGGGTAGTTAAAATGTGTTAAGGGAATAATATGCTCCCGGTGGCGCACGTACCTTTGAAGTGTTGGGACAGAATACGATCAAAGCTACCGTGATACTGATGACCGTGGCCCTGATAGGGCTTATCGGTATACAGGTGTATTGGATCAACAACGCGGTGAAACTGCGACAGCAGAAGTTCCACTCTACCGTGAATGAGGCCTTGGGCAATGTGGTTTACCAATACGAAAAGCTGAAGACCGCAGAGCGCCTTGCGCTGAAAATGGACCTTAGGAACAAGCGTAACCGGTTGGTCTTTCAGATGGATTCGATAAACCGTGCCATTAGGAAGACACAAGACAGCCTGATGTATCTGCAACAGGCAAAAGAAGGGTACGCACCCGACCCACGTAAAATACAACCGGGAGATGCACAGGAGGCTTTCTTCACCACCGATAGGAACACGGCCCATATTCTGGCAGGTAACCGAGGGGCGCGATTTCAGATAAGCGTGTACGAAGAGTACCTGGTCGACTCTGGGGGTACTTTTGTGAAACGGAGCAGGGAAAAACACTTCGAGTCGCCCAATTACGGCCCCATGCGGAAGCCGGTGCTGCCCGAATCGAAAGACGACATTGCGTGGTATGTTGATTCCATGAAGCAGGCCCAGAGCATGAACCTGCAGTGGTTGGAAAAACGTGCCGACATGGTGAACGAGATCTTTGAGGAGATAGTGAATGTGGACCTCTACGACAGGGCCGATGAGATCGATACCGCTGCGCTCGATTCGTTACTGCA
>JBFHEW010000361.1:0-3852 GCA_041583955.1 Bacteroidia bacterium
ATGTTCCGAACGACATTGACCTGAACCCGGCCATCATCAAAGGATTGAAATACACCGCCAAGGACATGGGAACCATTCCATTGCCGATATTCGGAGGAAAGGCCATCGGGTTCCTGGCATCGCGCGTAGCGAACTACGAGAAGAAATACGGCAAGGAGGAGGCCAAGAAATACCTCGGCAATATTGTGCGGATGCAGGAGGAGATCGGCACCGGTGGCGCGGGTTTCCGCTTCATGTTCGGAGCATTTTTGCAAGAAGCAAGCGGCAGATTGGGCAATCCGATACTGCACAGAAAGAGCTTGGAGATAACCAAGATCGGTGACCTGTGGCGCAACTTCGCGTACGATTGCGGACGCATGGTGAAAGACCGTGCCGATGGCATGACCTATCAGGACCTGGCCGACCAATTGCATGACATCGGCAAGAAGGAGATCCTGTTCTTCCAGTCCATCCACAAAATGAAATTCTAAGTTGGAAGCCATTTCCATATCGGGTTTGGTGCACCAGTATAAGGGTGCTGCAGAACCGGCCGTGAACGGGCTGGATCTGCGCATTCCGAAAGGAGCCTTCTACGGTCTGCTCGGGCCGAACGGTGCAGGCAAGACCACCACCATCTCCATCATCTGCGGCATTGTGAAACCCGTTTCGGGCACGGTGACCATTCTTGGTAAGCAGTGGAGAAACGATGCCACCGCCATCAAGCATTCCATTGGGCTGGTACCGCAGGAAATAGCGTTGTATGATACGATGACCGCCACGGAGAACCTGAATTTCTTCGGGCAGATGCTGGGATTGAACGGAAAGACCATTGCCAGGAAAGCGGATGCGTTGATGGAGGAATTCGGCCTCAGCGAACACAAAAGCAAACAATTGCAGCACTTTTCGGGCGGCATGAAACGCAGGGTGAACCTGATGGTGGCGCTGCTGCACGACCCCGAGATCCTTATTCTGGACGAGCCTACCGTGGGCATTGACGTGCATTCGCGGCACATGATAAACACCTACTTGAAGTCGCTTAACGAACGTGGCATGACCATCGTTTACACCTCGCATCAGTTGGACGAGACGGAGCAGCTTTGCAACGAGGTCTGCATCATGGACCACGGGAAACTGCTGATCGAAGGTACCACGGCACAACTTGTTTCGGACGGACGCAGCCTGCATCATCACTTCATTGAACTTACGGGGAAACAATTGCGAGACTGATGGGAGTACTAATTATTAAACCACAGAGACACAGAGGAACACTGAGTTTTCACAGAGAAAAACTTCTCCGTGCATCTCAAAACCTCAATTCATCTCCGTGGAATAAAACGCCTTGTGCCTTTGCGCCTTTGCGAGAAACATCCGAATGAAACTCCTCGCCTCCATAAAGAAAGAATGGCTCCTGCTTATCCGCGATAAGGGCGGGTTGGGCATCCTCTTCCTCATGCCCATGGTGCTGGTGGTGGTGATGGCCGTGGTGCAGGACGCCCCTTTCCGCGATTATCAGGAACAGCAACTTGCCGTGCTGTTCGTAGACGAAGACCGGGGCATCATTTCGCAGTCCATCCTGTTGGGTATGAGCGAAGGCAACACCTTCCGTTTGGTGGATAGCCTTGATGGCAAGCCCATTTCGGTAGCCGAGGCCACCAAGGCCATCAACGCAGGCGATTTCCAGATCGGTGTGATCGTGCATAAGGGATTGAGCTCCGAACTGCAGCAGATCGTGGATGCACAGGTGGAGGGCATGCTGGCCGGACTGATGCCCGGTGCCGCGGCCGTACCTGTGGAAAAGCCCGACCTCGAACCCTACATCACCCTCCTCCTCGACCCTACCACCAAAAGCACGTTCAGAAGCAGCATACGAAGTGCCATCAAACAGTTTCTGAGTAAGCTGGAGGCAAAACTCATTGTAGACGGACTGACCACGAAACTGGCCGAAATGACGGGCAATACGCCCAACGTTGACCTCTCGTCCAATGGTATCGTTCAATTGAGAGAAACAACCGCCACCAGCCAGATCATGGCTTCGGATGTGGCCAACAATTCCACGCAGCATAACGTACCGGCCTGGACGGTCTTTGCCATGTTCTTCATCGTTATCCCATTGGCGGGGAACATGGTACGCGAACGCACCGCAGGCACCATCATCCGCTTGCGCACCATGCCCGCCAACATGTTCCATTTCTATGGCGGCAAACTGGCCACCTACAGCGCAGTAGGATTGCTACAGGCCCTGTTGATGATAAGTGTGGGCATCTGGCTGATGCCGCAATTGGGGCTCGCGCGCCTCGATATGGGCAGCGGCATGGCTCCCCTGCTGTACGTGTCGGTGGTGTGTGCGTTTGCCGCCACGGGCTACGGACTGCTTATCGGTACGCTCTTCAAAACCCTGCATCAGGCTGCCATCTTCGGCATGGTCACGGTGGTGATCATGGCCGCATTGGGCGGTATCTGGGTTCCGCTCTACATCATGAGCGACACCATGGTCTTCATTGGCCGCCTCTCTCCCATGAACTGGGCCATGGAGGCCTTCAACGATGTGTTTCTGCGGGGCGATGGCATGGCTGAAATAATTTCGGGATCGGCAAAACTTTGGGTCTTCGGAATTGTTTGCTTCGCAGCATCGTTAATTTTGGAAAAGAACAGATAGATCTTTCAGATTCCTCATACCATGAAACAACTGCATTTCGATACCATCATTCTGGGTGGCGGCCTGGCGGGCCTCACCCTCTCGCTTCAATTGAAGCAACAGAACCCCGGCATCAAGGTATTGGTGTTGGAAAAGCGCGATGACGCGGCACCCGATGCGGCCCATAAGGTGGGCGAAAGCACCGTGGAGCTGGCCACGCACTACCTGCGCGAGGTGCTCGGGCTGAAGGATTACCTCGACAAACACCAACTACCGAAGCACGGACTGCGCTTCTTCTTCTCTCCCAAGCACAAGACCACCATCCACAAGCGGGTGGAACTGGGCCCGAAAGTATTGCTTCCGGTGCCGAGCCACCAATTGGACCGTGGCGTGTTGGAGAACGACCTTGTCACCTTCAGCCGTGAGGCGGGCAACGAAGTGGTACTCGGTGCCAAGGTGGACAGCGTTGATATTGCCAATGAGAACCATACCGTTACCTACAGCGTGAATGGCGAGCAGCTGAGCGCCACTGCGCGATGGGTGGTGGATGCCTCCGGCCGTGCCAGCATCCTGAAACGGAAGTTCGGTTTCGGGCAACCGCACCCGCACGATTGCAACTCCGCGTGGTTCCGTGTGGATTGGAAGATCGATATCGATACCTGGAGCGATGATGCCAAATGGCACTCGCACGTGGAGCCCGGATTGCGCTATCTGAGCACGGTTCACCTCATGGACAAAGGATACTGGGTATGGATCATTCCGTTGGTGGGCGATAAGACCAGCGTTGGCATTGTGGCCGACCCGAACATCCATCCGTTCGAGACCTACAACAAGTTGGATAAGGCCTTGGATTGGATCGCGAAATGGGAACCACAACTGGCCAAGGAACTGAAGGCCAAGACCGATGCCGATGGCAACATCCTCGATTTCAAGGTGATGAAGCATTTCGCGCACAGTTCGGGCGAATTGTTCCATACCGACCGTTGGGCCGTAACGGGCGAAAGCGGCCTCTTTGCCGACCCGTTCTACTCCCCCGGTTCCGATTTCATTTCCATGGCCAACACATGGACGGCCGACCTCATTCAGCGCGACCTGAAAGGCGAAGACATCTTCTTCCGCACCAAATTCTACTCGGAAGTGCTGAAGGCGCTGTTCGACAACTGGATGCCGATCTACACCGGGCAATACCCGATGTGGGGCAGCACGCAGGTGATGGTGGCCAAGATCTTCTGGGATTG
>JBFHEW010000362.1:0-3849 GCA_041583955.1 Bacteroidia bacterium
ACCTTGCTTTCTGCGTTCAACGCAGTGGTTATCTCCAACATTTTGGCAGTGGCCCCCACAAAATCAATGATTCCAGTGTAAGGCACCCAAATGCCTTTTATCCCTCTGCAATGGGGCTCAATCTCCCGTATCTCATCTGCGTTTATCCATCGATTGTCGGTAAGTCCATTGGCCATCCCGTTGTTAAAGACCTTTTCCATATGAGGGAATTCACTTTCATCGGTAGCTACGATGATCTTTCCGCATACGTCATGCTTTATACCGTGTTGTTTCGCAAACGCGATGAGTTGGTCTTTTCCCTTCACGCAGTTCTTCGCCTTGAACGAACCTGGCTTGTAGTAAATACCCGAGTGGATCACCCCTGAGTTATGGCCGGTCTGGTGCGGTGCCGGACGGTTCTCTTTTTCGATGAGAAGGATCTTCAGCTCAGGATATGCCTGTTGAAAACTGAATGCGGTGGCCGCTCCTACAATGCCTCCACCAACGATACAAACATCAAATAACTTGTCTTCGACCATGGGGCGCGAATTTAAACCATACAGAGGAGATGCATTGTACTTCCGGGTCACGGAAACATGGCATGGAAGAAATGCGCCATACCCAATCCGAGATAATTTGCAATGGCGTAACCGACCAGGCCGGTTGTGAGCCCACTGACCACAATATCCTTGTTCTTGAGAACACTGGCAACCGGACCGATGAAAGCCGGTCCGAAAATGCCCGCTACAGAAGTGATCAACGTTGTATCGGCATCGATCCTTAAAACCCATGAAAGGAGAAAATGTAACGTCAGTGTACCGACAAAAACAGAAGTCACGTAGAGCAGCACATTGGGACTTGCCTGCAGCATTTCTGTGAAGTTGGAAATGGAGCCGATACCAAGACAGAATACAAGCAAAAAGTATTCTCCGAACTCGTAAGTACGTGGTAAAAACCGCACTTTCTTGATGAACGATGCACCGATGCTCAGCGTTGTCACGGCCAGAATAACGGACGGAGCCGTGATCTTGCCATCGAAGGCAATGGAGAACGCAATGCTTGCTCCAACGATACCGGCTGAAAGTAAGAATGCACTTGCCCATGCCTTTGCAATAGTCCAAGCCGAGGCCATTCGCTCAACCCGCTGATAATGGAATGTTTCGTCCCTATCGTGCTTTTCTTTTGGAACGAATGAAGGCAGGAACTTGAGCGCCAATTTCTGCGCAACCGATAAAAGCAGCACCAGATAAAGGGCACTGAGCATCAGATCGCATGCATTGAGCACAATGAAAACCTCATTGGAAATACCCAATGCTGTTCCAATTGCCGCCAGATTCGGAGTTCCACCCGTGTAAACACCTACCATCATTCCGCTCAATTTCCATACATCATCCACCCCCATTTCCTGCAAATGGAAATACGCGGAAACTGCAAAAGAGGATATCAGTACGGACACCACCGCCAAGGCAAATGACTTAGCGGTCTGCTTGGCATATTTCAGCCAAGACATGAACCGGGTTGACAGCAGCATGAGCGAAATGGCCAGCGGCACGCACCCTTCTGCTACGTCCTGACTCAACTTAGTATTGACCGGAGATTCGGGTAAGTTACCAACAACAAGACCCACCGCATAGCAGAGAATGACCGGTCCTACCATGCCTGCCAGCTTGTTCCGCTTGACCAATTCGAGCACCAGAATCGGGAACCCGATCATGATCAACACCTGAAGAATAGTATTCGTTGGCATAATCGAATTTAATCAGTCAACTCGAAACGACAACATTTCAAAAATCGAATTATTAAAAGTCTCGAACCACGGTTTGTGCTTTCTTTGGAGCACTGTTTCACTGCACATGAGCTTAAATCATCGCATAAAGTCGGCATTTTGGAAGATAGAAGATGAAGGGTTCGATGTAATTCACCGTGTGGAGATAAAACCATTTGAGCATGAAAACACCTTCTTTACGGACGACCGGGTAAATTCTGCGGTGCGCTATCATAATGAAAAGTGGTTCCATAATGAAATAGTGATCAAAGCCCAACACGCCACGGTGGAACCCGGTTATTGTTATGCGGTGGATGGTCTCCGTACGATCATTGGCCCTAGCATTCGTACGAGGAACAATCTTCCCTCGCCACTACCTATGCTGAAAGCCAGGTTGTTTGGCAAGAAGACGAAATTGAAACGGGCGATCCTGTTTGACGGTAGCATGGGCATCAATTATTTCCATTTTCTATCGGATGTTCTGCACAAGGTCTATCTGCTCAAAGCGTTCACCGATATGAACTGTCCACTACTGGTCGGAAGGCAGGTATACTCCAAGCCGTACTTTCAGTTCTTTATCACGCAAACGGAACTTGCTGGGTTAACATGGTTACCGGTTGACCTTTCTGTGCAGGTCGAGGAACTTTTCATTGCTCGGCCATTGCCGTATGGAAAGAAATATTGGCTTAAGACCAAGCAATTATTCATTGAAAGAGATGCTGATGTTGCATCCATAAAAGCGTTATTCATAAATCGAAGCGGAACCCGACACATCACGAATTGGATACCTATTGAAGATGTTCTGAAGAAACATTCTGTCGAAATTGTTGACCCTGGCACAATGAACGTTCGGCAACAGGCTGAGTTATTCAACGCTGCAAGCCATATCATCGGTATTCATGGTGCGGGAATGACCAATATTGCGTTCTGCAATCATTCAAAGGTCAAAGTCCTGGAGTTGTGTTCAAGTAATCGAATCGGAACGCAATATTACTGGCTCTCTCAGGCCTTGGGAATTGACTGGGATATGATGCTAGGAAGCGAAGCCGAGCCCGACCAATCCTTTGAGTTGGACCCTGTCACATTCGAGGAGAGACTGATGGTGCTCCTATCCCGTTAGAAACGATATTCCTTCACCGTATCAACAAACAACTTCACTTTTCGGGGATCTATGTCAGGATAAACACCATGACCAAGATTGGCAATGTGACGATGAGGACCGAACGCCTGCAACATTTCTTTGGTCTTGGCTACGATCATATCATCGTTCGCGTAGAGAACACATGGATCCAAGTTGCCTTGAAGTGTCTTTTCAGAACCCACCAACGACCGGCTTTCGGCTATATCCATGTTCCAATCAAGACCTATGGTATTGCATTTCAACTCACCTAACTCTTTTCTGACGAAATAGGCTCCTTTGGCAAAAACAGTAATAGGCACCTCGTCAATGGCATTGCATATCCGTGCAATGTAGGGCAATGCGAATTCCTTGTATTGTTCCGGACTGAGAATTCCAGCCCAGCTATCGAATATCTGCACAATGTCTGCTCCTGCTTCTATCTGGCCTTTCAGGTAATTAATGGTGCTGAGAGTGATCTTCTCCAATAGTCTATGTGCCAGAATAGGATCCGTATAGAGGAACTTCTTGGCCTTCGAAAATGTCTTCGACCCACTGCCTTCTATCATGTAACTGAAAATTGTCCAAGGAGCACCAGCAAAGCCGATCAGCGGAACACGTCCGTCCAGCTCCTTCTTGGTCATGGCAATAGCGTCAATGGTGTATCGTACTCCATCAGCCTCTGCCACTTTCATTCTGTCTATATCAGCAGCAGACCGGATCGTATTCTCAAACCAAGGCCCCTTCTTCTCCACCATCTGATAGGGCAACCCCATGGCTTCCGGAATGACAAGTATGTCAGAAAAGATGATGGCAGCATCCACTCCTAAGTGGTCTACAGGCTGAATGGTCACTTCGCAGGCAAACTCGGGACTTTCCACCAATTCCTTGAAGCCTCCCATCTTAGAACGAACTTCCCGATACTCAGGAAGAATCCTTCCTGCTTGACGCATCAGCCAGACAGGTGTCCGTTCTACTTTTTCTCCTC
>JBFHEW010000363.1:0-3847 GCA_041583955.1 Bacteroidia bacterium
AAAACAATCGTATTTGGCGGTGCTTATTGTTTTCTCAATCACGAGGGACCATTCTTACTTGACAAGTATGACTTCATTGACATCGTTTGTTTCCTTGAGGCGGAAACCTCGTTTCCTGAACTTCTGCATAAAATGGAGAAAGGAGAACCCTATTATGATCAAGACGGTTACGGTTTTAGAACCGACACGGGCGAAGTCGTAAACAACTACATCAACACGCCACATGGCAAATCGATCTTAAGCGATTCTTTCATCAAAGATCTTGATACAATTCCGTTTGCTGATTGGAGTTGCTTTGATTTTGATAATTATCAAGAAAACTACTTGCCGATCATCACAGGACGCGGGTGTATACGTAGATGCAGTTTTTGCAACGAAGCACCCGTTTGGGGACGATTCAGAACGAGAACAGCTTCAAACATTGAGGCAGAAATAATGCACCAATCTCAGCTCTATCCTCACATTTCTGTTTTCTGGTTCATGGACTCGTTGGTGAACGGAAACCTTGAGATGCTCTCTGAACTTTGCGACAGACTCATTGCAAGAGAAACCGCTGGCCTCAGCGGCAAAGAAAGGGGTGGGGGTAAGTTCGGCTGGACCGGTCAGTTCCTTATTCGACCAGAAATGGATGAGTATATGTGGGAAAAAATCAGTCTGGCGGGTGGTCAGTGGTTCGCATGTGGGTTGGAGAACGGAAGCAACAACGTATTGAAGATGATGCGTAAAGGTTATACCCGTGAGTTGGTGAAAAAAGTGATAGCAGCGGCTCATAAGGTTGATCCAGACCTGATAAGCGTTGCTATGTTCGTGGTAGGTCACCCAGGAGAAACTGAAGAGGATTTCCAAGACACATTGGACATGATACTATTCTTAAAGAGTCTCGGCATTTCTTCCTCTGTTAGTACCTGCGATGTCAGACGTGATTCTCCGCTATGGTTAATGAAAGACAAGTACGGAATCATTGTTCCTCCAGACGAGGAGTATTTTGATGGCAACCCGCACAAGTGGTATACCAAAGATGGCACCAACACCCCAGCGTACCGAGAGTCTTTGCTAAAAAGAACAATGGAGGTCAATGCCACCATGTTGCATACGCTGAAGCCAGGTGAAAAAGGGCTGGTTGAAGGCAGTGTGAACTTACATTACCAAGGAGCGGAAATACAAGATATTGCAGCTAAAAGCATGAAGGGGAAAAATGTACTCCGCATCCTGAAAGACCTGATAATAAAACCCTGACAAATAAGCTTGGTTTCTTAGCTTTTCAGTCGCCTTTCGTCCCCCAAAAACCCGGATACTTGGCTTCTGCTTCGTGATAAATTGCGTCAGCCATTATCTCATAACCACGGCTGTTGAAATGCTTGTCTTTTGGCCAATGGTAGCTTTCGCAATCTTGGCCGTACAACGCTGCACTTAAACGTTTGGACAGGTCAAGGTTCTTGTATGGTCCCCATTTATCAAGCCCTTCCAAGATATACGCTTCTTCTTCATGGTTTTGACAGTAATCAACCGGGAATTGATAGTAGACAACCAGCATTCTTGCTCCATTTCTCACTGCAACCGAATTGAGTGCTCGTAAAGCTACATTTACACTGTCCAAGCCTTCTATTGTAAGTTGTCTTCTTTCTTGAGCACCTAATAAGTATCCCCCTTGGGCCAGTACTTCATTGACAAAAAACCGCACCACATGACTGATGCGGAACAGTGGCTCGTACCAAGGTGATTCTTTGGTGATGACCTTTCCGTTTCGGAACCTTGAAAAACCTCCCCTGTAGAAATAATCATCTTGAAAATCTCCGCGATTCAATGCCACAATCACGATTTCCGGATTCAACTTGGAGAGTTTGTCTTCAAACAATTTGAATTGATAAAAAGGGTCGCTGCCCATTATTCCTGCGTTATATATCACAGTCTTGATCTCATCGCTCTGTTCATTCAATCTGCGCTCAATGAACCTCGGCCAAGTAGAATCATAGGGGGCACCTACTCCTTCTGTGAAGGAATCTCCAAGCGTAATTACAAGCCGCGTTGAGTCTGATCTGGTAGCCAGTTCTTTTTCTCTGAAGCCTTGAGAATTGATCGCATGCTCGTAGTCGAACTCCACTCCATTGAATCTGTTGGTCGTATTCGGAGTATGCAGCCAATGCTCCGTAGGATACTCCTGGCCGTACATGCTCAAATACTCACCCCCGTTTATTTCTGTGTACGTTTTCTGATGCCCAGTAAATCTCAACAGTATCTCTGATAGAACAAACGCAAACCCGACCCATAGGAGAATGCGCTTCAGCACGATCAACATGTTTGTGTTGTTATTCACCCTCTGATTGTTATATTGCTTTCAAATTTAAGCACCGCTATCCTAGAGCCATGAAAAAGATTTGGCCCTATGTTCTCTTCTTCTTGTTAATGATTCCATCCATGATCTGGATCGTATTGAATGAATCATTGACTGTAGGAGACCCCATCGTTTACAAGGTGGTTTCTATTAAACTCTATTTGTTGCTCGGTGAGGGGTTCGATATGTGGAAGATGGGAATGCTTCAAATATTACCGGCCAAAGCCCCTTTGCTGTGGTGGATAGGGCAGTTCATTGTTCCTATTGGTGAGGTCATTGGGTCCGTTGATGTGGCTCTGCGCCTTTTGAACATTGTCGTATCGTTGCTTTCTCTTTGGCTTTTTTACCTTGTTACGCTTCGTGTTTTTTCTGATATCCTTTTGGCTATTCTGAGTTGCGTAGCTCTAGCAGCTGCTCCTATGTTCATTACCCTGGTGCCGCAATTCTGGACCGAGCCGTTACAATTACTTGTTGTCTGTACTTCACTGTATCTTTCTGTTCATGCGCAGGAGTTTAGTGCTGTACGGCTCGTTCTTTGGTTTGCATTGGTCCTTTTATCCGGAGTGCTGGTCAAGGCTTCAATGCCGCTAATGTTGGTATTCCCGGCTGCGCTTGCAGCATACCACTTGATTCATCGCTTTCAGAAGTCACAATTCACCTTTAACAAGACCGACTGGTTCATTCTTTCCGTCTTATCGGTAGTTACAGGAGTTACAGTATGGTGGTACAGCTTCAATTTAGGGCCGATGCATGAATTCATCCAACATGCATCACAAAGCGATAACTATTCATCGTTGCTTGGAGCAGGATACTTCACCAAGTTCGCATTCTGGTGCAGCAAACTCTTATTTACATCTACATCTGTGCTAACGGCAGCTTTCCTTTTGTTTGTGGTTTTATTTATACTGCTTCGGCTACCGAATATTCAGGTGCTTCACGGAGTACCATCCGTGGTTGCTTTAGGGTCTGCTTTGCAACTGCTGGTTTTCATCGTGGTATCCAGCTTCACGGATAATCAGGATTACAGATACCTCTTACCCATGATTCCGTACTTTATCTTATTGATCTGCTACGCATTATGGGTTTTAAAAATTAAAAACCTCACGCGAGTTGCTCTATTGGTATTCAGCATTCAACTCGTATATTTTCATCTGGTCCAATTCGGAATCGCAAGACGTTACTTGTACTCGAAATACAATTCAGTAGGTAGCATCCCGTCCGATGAACTGGGGCAGACCATACAACAAATGAAAGATCTGAATTTATTCGGTTCATCCAGAGTGATCTATTTTGCTACGTTGCCCGCCTTTCAAGCTATTAACGTGGAATACTACCTCCTTAGAAGTAAATTGGAACATGGTGGACCGACACATGTACCTGAGCTCCATGATCTTCCGGTCGTATACGATCTTGCAACGATTGAAACGCCCGGATTATCTCAAGAGCAATTCTGGCGACAGGTAATTGAAACAGCACCGGATTTCATCGTGGTGCATCAGGAGTTCCATGAAATGA
>JBFHEW010000364.1:0-3844 GCA_041583955.1 Bacteroidia bacterium
CGCATCGTACAACATATCCTCACCGCTTGTTGCATCATCAGTTGCTCCAACCAGTATCTGACTGAAAAACTCTACACCATTTCCGTTGAGGCTCAACCACAGTTTCGATTCGTCTGCGTTTGAGCGGAAGAATGCGTTGGACGCGGTATTTGCCACTCGCTGTGTGTTCTTGAACTGCAATTGAGTCGGTCCTGAGTTACCATTTCGGATAAGGAAACCCTGTCCGGTCTTTATGACACCGTTAGGAACAGGACTGCCGTTTGCGCCTGACGTATTCGGTACCGTACCGAAGAAGTTCCAGATAGCGTAATCTGCCGCAGAATAGCCACTACCTTGAGTAGCATCGTCAACCCAGAAATACAGGGAACCGTGCACTCCCACGTTGTCTAGTACAAGCTGAGAGCAATTGAGCCCGCTTGGATACGGATTACCAACAAGGTTGAATGGTGTGCCAGGCACTCCCGGAACCGGGGTAGGGTCGTAAGTGGCAACATGCATCGGTGCATTTACGTTACCGTTATTCACCTGATTGTCAGTGAAAGTCACGAAATTCGCGCTCCAACCTGCATAACCGTCTCCAGGAGTCATGTTGCCATTGAAGGCGATCCAACCTGGATCGGGGTTCGGGTTATTGTCATCGTTCGGGTCCTGTGTGCTCAGTGATTCATCATATCGAAAAGATGGGCTACCAGGAACTGAACCAGACGCTGCTACAGGAGTTCCCCAATAGTTGTACACTAGCCCTGATGTACCTTGTCTTTTGACGTAATACGTTCCAGAACCACCATCAACCGTTCCTTCACCTCGAAGCAAGGAAGCGTCATTCTCGAATGTCATCGAACCATTGTTATTCAGGTCGCCACCAACGTAAAGCAACGCTTCTTCATCCACAGTGAATGAACTCGCGGCCGTAACGTTGTTCAAGGCGCCAAGTACATGCACCGAAGTACCGGGTCTTACGTAGACATCCGTTCGGTTATTCACTTGAGCGAAACTGACTGAGAGACCAGTGGCTAGAAATACTATGGTAGAGTAAAGATTCCTGTTCATGGACGGAGATATTTTGACACTAAGGTACAAATAATCAGACATGTTCGAGTTTTTCAGAATTTTTTTGGTTTGATGGAATTCGGGATGCGGATCTACACATTCTACGCGCAGAAGAGACTTTTTTCAGTTGGCGGAAGCACATCGCACGCAAAACAGGCTTTCCGGCATAAGGAGCAACCTTCCCAATGGAATGGCTCCATTGCATTTACGGCAAATACCGAATTCCGGCTCCATGCATTTCTCTCTGGCAAGAAGTAGTTTTTCCAATTTTGAACGGGCTTGGACCAAGGCGGCTTCATTGATGCTCTTGTTGTTTATTGCGTCCATTCGACTCACTCTTCCTATCGCATTTTCTGGAGAGATGGGCTTTGTCAATTCTTCCAGCTCAAGAATGCTTTGCTCCGTTGAGATAATGGAATCGAGTATTATCTGCTTAAGATCCTTTCTTTCTTTTTCGGTCATTTCTGCCTTTTGTGGTTAAGTAAAACAATACTGGATACCCACGTTTTAATGGAATAAGGATTCCATTTTCTGGCCTAAACCGTGGATATGAACAGAACGGCCTTCAGTCATGTTGCTCCGAATGTTCGGGCGCGGCTATAGGCATCGTGTATTATCCGTTGCAATATATCGGATCGCATGTAATTCATCGCTTGCAATTTTTTGAATGACTAAACGATTGTACACTTTCGCAGTCAGAACTCGACCGTAACTGTAATGATGAGAAGTTGGATGTTTCTTTTGGTTTTTTTAACCATGTCGATGCAAGGCTTGGCTCAAACCCGTGGAAACTACACAAGTCAAGGTAGGTATGAGATCAGTAAGGGTAGATACACCGCGGCCATTGAATTACTGAATCTGTCCATTCAACAGAGTAAGTTTAATTCAGAGGCCTATTTCCTACGGGGGATTGCTAAGTATGAGTTGGAGGACTTCATCGGAGCTGAGAAGGATTTCGGAAAAGCCATTGAGTTGAATCCGAAGAGTCATGAGGCCTTTCTATATCGCGGAGTATGTCGGAGTCAGCTTCTCAACTATCAGGATGCTTTTGCAGACTTCAATCAAGCTATCAGGTTGAATGATGAGGATTGGCGGGTATACTCGAATCGGTCGTTGGCCAGCCTGCAACTGGACAGATACGTGGACGTCATATCGGATTGCAACAAGATCATTGACCTTAAAAAGGAAACCGCACACACCTATCTGGTACGGGGCGAGGCCAAATCGGGACTGGAAATGTATAATGTGGCCATCGAGGATTTTGAGCGTGCCATGAGGCTCGATTCATCCAACATGCGGCCCGTTCTTCATCGAGGTATCGCCAAGTTCAAACAGAACAAATATCAGGAGGCCATTCAGGATTTTGAGTTGGCGATGAAACTTGACGCGGAGAACAAATTGCCAGTCTTCCATCGGGCAGCTGCCTATGCTGAAATGGGGAGACTGAAGGATGCATTGAAAGACCTGAATGATGTGCTGGATGTATACCCGAACAATGCCGTAGTGCTTTTCAATAGGGCCATGATCCTTGCCGATATGAAGCGACCGCTGGAGGCATTGGCAGATTATGATCGGGTCATTCAACTCAATCCGAAGAACATACTTGGCTTCTATAACCGTGGTAACCTCCGATACACCCAGAGGAATTACCGTTCCGCGCTATCAGATTTTAATAAGGCCATTGAGCTTTTTCCTGAATTCATAGAAGCGCATGAGAATAGGATTGAGGTCTACCGACTTCTCAAAGACCGTGAGGGTTTCGATTCGGCAGTACAAGAGCTTGATGCAATTAAACGGATGCTGTCAATCTCTGACGATGACGTGAAGTTTGAGCAGAACATCAAACTGATGAAACTGACTGAACTCAAAGGCGATTTCGAACCTGTTCAACAGGAAGTTGGGAAACTGCAACAGCAGAAGGTGGACGTGAGATTGTTGCCGTTTTATCGGATATCCGCCTTTCCAGAAACGGATAGGAACATTGCGGTGTACGATGGCTTTAACAAGCCATTTTACAACATGGGTGTAATCGCTTTCATTACCAGAAAGGAGGATAAATTGAAAGACGCTTCTAAGCTGATTGCCATGCTGGAAGAAGATACCGTTTCCGATCCGGCACAGCTGATCCGCTTGGCATGTCTCTATGTAATTGTCAATGATTATGCAGCTGCTTACGAAAAGCTCAACGCGTGTCTTTTGGCAGATGATATGCAAGTGGCCTGTTATTTTGCAAGGGCCTCGTTTCTGCAGATGGAACTGGAACAACATCAGAATGATTATGAAGCGCTTGTCGGTGACCTGAATGTGATTGACTCGGCATATCAGATACGCACAGAGAGATTGTTGTCACTTGCTGAATTGGATTATCGCAAGGTCATTGAGTTGGATAAGCACATGAGCTTTGCACACTTTAACTTAGGACACCTGTTGACTTCTGCCGAGCGCTATGAAGAGGCCGAAACGCAATTCGGACTGGCAGCCTCTTCGGGAGGGAATTTCATTGAGGCCAACTATAACCGAGGTTTGATACGCATTCTGTTAGGTAAGGTCACGAAAGGATGTGAGGATATGAGCCTGGCAGGCGAACTTGGCCTTACAGATTCCTATAACGTGATAAGGCGTTTCTGCGAGTAGCGGAGAAGATGTATCTTATTTCAATTATTTTAATTGATCTAAGTTGTTCATAGTGAATGGTTTGTGGTGTTCAGGTGTTCCTGTGCGCCTGTGGTGTTTATGAAAGTGGCACACCGTTTGGTTTTTCCTGGTCACACCAAAATACCATTGTCATGAAAAG
>JBFHEW010000365.1:0-3827 GCA_041583955.1 Bacteroidia bacterium
CGAAACCATCGACCTTAAGAAACTCAATGCAGATGCCACGGTTTACACCGAATACGGCCTGAGTTATGCACGCAAACTGCTGGACGACAAGCTCCGAATCGGTATCACTGCAAAATACCTCAATGGCGCTGTCAACGCTTCCACAGACAACCGTGGCATGTCCATTTACACCGACCCGAACAATTACAGTATCACCGCCAAGGCCGATTTCACTGCGCGCACGTCCGGGTTCTTCAACGACCTTGACAACGTCAATCCAATGAACATCGCCTTCTCTGGCAATCATGGCTTCGCGTTCAACATCGGAGCGCATTACCTCATAGACGACAAATGGGAAGTTGCCGTGAGCGCGAACGACCTGGGAATGATATTCTGGAAAGACAACATCAAGAACTACAAGCTTAACGATGCCAATTTCACGTACGAGGGATTGGATCTGGCGGAGTACATCACACGACCAGACAGTGCTGATGCGTTCAACGAATTCGTGGATACGTTGAAAGCCGTTTTCAACATACAGGAAAACGAAGACCGATACACCACCAGCCTCAGCTCGCAGATATATGTGAGTGGGGCCTACAATTTCACTGAAAAAGACCGATTGGGATTGGATTTCTATGGCGAGATATTCAAAACCCATTTCGAGCCGGCTGTAGCCTTGAACTATACACACAAGTTCGGCACCATCTTTCATCTTTCTGGAAGTTACATGTACAATGCAAGGAGCTTCGCCAACTTCGGATTCGGCTTTGCGCTTACCCTTGGCCCTGTGCAATGGTATCTGGCCATGGACAACATTCTGGCACCCATTATCCCACAGCACTCGCAGAACGCCCATTTTCACAGTGGGTTGAATTTCGTGGTCAATTACAAGGATAAAGGCATAAAAGACCGCGATGGCGATGGCATTGAAGACAAAGTGGATAACTGCCCCGATCAATACGGGCTCGAAATTTACCTGGGTTGTCCGGATACGGATCTGGACAGCATCCCCGATCATGTTGACAATTGCCCCACCGAGGCCGGACCTAAACTCAATGGCGGTTGTCCTTGGGGAGATAAGGATCAGGACGGCATCACCGATAATGTGGATGAATGCCCAGATGTTCCGGGACCGGAAGAGAACAAAGGCTGCCCTTGGGGAGATGCGGATGGCGATGGCGTAACCGACAACATTGACGCCTGTCCGGAAGTGGCCGGCCCAGCAGAGAACAATGGCTGCCCGTGGGGAGATAGAGACGAAGACGGTATTCTGGACAACGAAGATGAGTGTCCTGACAAGCCCGGACCTGCTGAAAACAAAGGCTGCCCATGGGGCGATCGGGATGGCGATGGTGTGTTCGACAACGTTGACCGTTGCCCCGATGTTCCAGGACCTGCCGATAACGGTGGATGTCCGTACCAGGATTCGGATGGAGATGGGGTGATTGACCTCGAGGACGAATGTCCGCGCACTCCCGGACCTGTGGAGAACAAAGGATGCCCGGTCATTGAAAAGGAAGAGCAGGAAGTGCTGAATACGGCCTTCGAAAACCTCGAGTTCGAGACCGGTAGCGATGTGATCGCTGCCTCGTCATACGAATCGTTGGACAGATTGGCTGAGCTCCTGGTGAAAAAGCCGGATTACCGCCTCCGAATATCCGGACATACCGATAACGTAGGTAGCGAAGAGAACAACATGCGCCTGTCAGAAAAACGATCCAAGGCAGTGTCAAACTACCTGAAGAACAAAGGCGTGAACACGGATAAGTTCATCGTTGAGTGGTTCGGAGAGAGCAAACCGGCCTATCCGAACGATACGAAGGAAGGAAGACAGAAGAACCGTAGAGTTGAAATGCAAGTGGTGTTTGAATAACATCCAGCGATAACTTGAAAATGAAAAGCCACCTCTCTCTGAAGTGGCTTTTTATTTTTCTGAATACCTACATTCGTTCCGTGCCAAAGGGAGAACACAGAAATTGTCTTGTCTGCAAAGACTCGAAGCTGAAACCACTCACCGGTTTTGAGAAGCATCATCTGGTGAAATGCGGCTCCTGCGGATTCGTGTTCTGCCAGCCCATTCCAACGCAAGAAGAGTTGAATGCCGTGTACGAAGGTTACGGGCGTAACGACTATCTGAGCGAACTCACCATTCAGGCATACGAACGGGTACTCGACTCCTTTGAACCTTACAGAAAGACCAACAGGCTCATCGATGTAGGCTGCGGTATCGGGTACTTTCTGGAAGTGGCCAAACGAAGAGGATGGGAAGTTTACGGCACCGAGTTCACAGAAGAGGCCGTAAAGATCTGCGAAGCTAAGGGGGCCAGCATGCAACTAGGTCCGCTCAATGCCGCCAACTACGAACCGGAGAGTTTCGATGTCATCTGCTCGTTCGAAGTGATCGAACACATCAATAATCCACTTGAAGAACTTTCAAGTTTCAACAGCATTCTTCGAAAAGGTGGTCTGGTATATTGTACCACGCCCAATTTCAACGCCATCGAACGCCATCAATTAAAGGCAGATTGGAACGTGCTAACCTATCCTGAACACCTATCGTACTACACTCCCAGCACGCTTAAAAGGGTGTTCAAAGAAGCTGGGTTCAGTCCGAAGAAGGTACTTGCCACAGGAGTGAGCATCACGCGGATAAAGAAGAGCCAGGGTAAATCAGACCAGGCCATCATTTCCGCCACTTCTGACGATGAGAAACTACGTAATCAGATCGCAGGCAATCCGCTCCTTGGAGTTGCCAAAGATGTCATCAATTGGAAACTGACGCTTTTCGGGGTCGGCAATTCGCTGAAGGGCTGGTTTGTGAAAACCGGTTGAATGCAAGTACGCGTTGAACTTACAGATACGTTCAACTGCCCGGTGGAGCGCGCTTTCAAGGCTCCGATACTTGGCGATGCTACCAGATTCCTCAATGGCTATTTGTTTCAACCCGCGGTTGTCGCTTTTGAACGTGATGAAACCTGGGGCAAGGTGAATGGCTTACGGTATCCGGTTACCGGAGGAAACCTTTTCATGCCACCAGGTCCGTTCATGGCCGATAAGATCCTGCAGCGCAACGAGAACCATTATTGGCAATGGACCATCTATGACTTTCTTCCCACAGCGCTTTTCTTTCTCAACTACGCGGTTGGGGAGTGGACCGTGAAATCAATAGACGCGAATAGAACCCACGTGACCTATAGTTACACGTTCTACTCACGGAATCTGTTGAAACACCTCATGACTCTCGCATTCGCAAAAATCCAGTGGAACGGAATGATGAGACAGGCATTGAGGGGAATAAGGGAACAGGCAGAATCTGAAGAACCCTTCATCTACGAAGTGCGACCTACGCATTCAGAGCAGCAAAGATCGGACGCATCTGTCTGAACAATTTCTTGAAGATGATGAGCTGCTTGTCGTAGTGTTCGAAATTCTCGGGCTGTGGCTCAAACACCTTCTTCACCTTCAATTTCGATTTCATTTCTTCGAAAGTTACAAGTCCCAGGTTATTGAAACATACCGCTGCGATGCCTTTTGTGTTTGCTTGTCTGGGTTCATCCATGAGATGCACCGGCAGCTGGAGGGCGTCTGCAACGATCTGAGGAGCCGTTTCCCACATACCTCCGCCACCTGTAAAGTTCACTTTTGTGATCTTGCCCTTGAGGTTCTTTTCTTTCGTCTCCAACACCCATTTGAAATTCAAGGCGTAGGATTCGAATATGGCGCGGATCATATCATTCCGCGTGTTTTCTGGACTAAGGTTGATGAAACCACCTCTCATATTCGTATCAGGCTCGGGGAAGGTAGACCCGAATAACCACGGAAGGAAAACCACACCGTTACAGCCA
>JBFHEW010000366.1:0-3824 GCA_041583955.1 Bacteroidia bacterium
GCAGACTATTGCGAGGATTGATGATGAAGAAGGCTGTCGATAAGGTCACTGGGTTCTCCTGTCGGCAGCCGACTTCTATCTTCTATCAATATTTCAATGAATAAAGAAATGAAGAATGCCTTTTTATCGACCCTGGTGTTTCTCACAGCATTCCATCTGGTTGCTACAGCCCAATGTGTGGTAAACGAAACCGAAGACAATTTCGGAGTCTATCCGTCAGAATTACCAATGGTCTGCGTTGGTTCGGATTACTCTGAGTCTGCTACAGTAGTAGGATTCAGAGACACGGTTTACGCTGGTTTCACTGTTCCGATCGATTCCATGAAGTTGAATGCAGTTTCGGGTTTGCCTTCTGGACTCAACTGGTCATGCGGAGTTTCGGATTGCACCGACATTCCCTCGGGGCTGGAGCCACCGAGGTTATGTTTTTCTGTTGAAGGAAGCGTTTCTGAGGAATTTCCGACAACAACAGTTGAAGTCGAGGTCGCACAGTGGATCACACTTTTCGGCTTTCCGATAGAGTTGAACGACACGCTCTACGCTACAATTGGTTCTACATCGGTCGATACGGCCGTAACCGTTGCGGGAATGACACTTATCTCATCGGCTTCCAACGCAACCTATCAGTGGTTGGATTGCGACAACGCCATGAATCCAATTCCGAACGAAACCTCTCCTTCTTACACATCTGCCGCCTCCGGATCGTTTGCAGTTGAGGTTACACAAGGAGGCTGTACGCTCGTTTCTGATTGCTATCCTGTAAGTGGCCTTGGATTGAACCACCGTGAGTTTGAGTCGTTTTTCCGTGTGTTCCCTAATCCGAGTGAAGGTCAGGTCAATATCACGATCAGCGAAAACACGCGTATCAAATTCTTGCATATCATAGGTTTAGACGGAAGGTTGGTTCATAGCGTTTCCATCAGTCAACTGAATAGGGCAGACATTGCATTCGACCTTTCGCAAGGTGTCTACATGGTCCAAGCGATACTACTCGATGGTAGGGTGATGTCTCATCGGATCATCATCTGTGCGAAATAGAACATGCAAACCTGTGTAAAACTTCATTTTCAATTGCACGGGGTGTGAGCTACATTTGCCGCGCATTAAGAAATTGAATCAAAGCGATGAGTGTACTAGTAGATAAGAATTCAAAGGTTATTGTTCAGGGGTTCACAGGAAGTGAAGGAACATTCCATGCTGGTCAGATGATCGAGTACGGAACAAACGTAGTTGGAGGAGTAACGCCAGGAAAAGGCGGACAGACCCATTTGGACAGGCCTGTATTCAATACCGTTGCTGAAGCGGTGAAAGAAATCGGAGCAGATGTTTCCATCATTTTCGTACCACCAGCGTTTGCTGCCGATGCCATCATGGAAGCTGCTGAGGCTGGAATTGCACTGGTAGTGGCCATTACGGAAGGAACACCTGTTGCAGACATGGCAAAGGCAGCAGCCTACCTGAAAGGCACTAAGACCCGATTGATCGGACCTAACTGCCCAGGAATCATCACTCCAGGAGGAGCGAAGGTGGGTATCATGCCAGGATTCGTATTCAAGAAAGGACGTATCGGAATCGTTTCCAAGTCGGGTACATTGACCTACGAAGCTGCCGATCAGGTAGTGAAAGCAGGAATGGGCATTTCTACAGCTATCGGAATCGGTGGTGACCCGATCATCGGTACAACCACGAAAGAGGCCGTTGAACTGTTCATGAACGATCCTGAGACCGATGCCATTGTCATGATCGGTGAGATCGGTGGTACATTGGAAGCTGAAGCATCAGCCTACATCAAGTCTACTGGAAACAAGAAGCCTGTTGTAGGTTTCATTGCCGGTCAAACAGCACCGAAAGGAAGAACAATGGGCCATGCAGGTGCCATTGTAGGTGGAGCAGAGGACACGGCAGAGGCCAAGATGAAGATCATGGCAGAATGTGGAATCCACGTTGTAGCCTCACCAGGCGACATTGGCGAAACAATGGCCAAAGCAATGGGCGTTTCTGCCTGATGCAGTTGCTCTGAGCGAATCAGATAGAACCAAAAGAAAGGGCCTGACGGTTATTCCGTCAGGCCCTTTTCCATTCAATTCAGTCAGAGATCAGTCGTACTTCGGCTTGCCTTTTTTGGCACGCTTTTCAGCCTGCTTTTCCTTAGCACTTTTCACGGGCTCTTTTTTTACCGCCTTTTTGGCATCTTGTCCTTTTCCCATTGTATAAGAGGTTTAGAAATACACCTCAATTTTAAGCAAATATTGAATCGTTTGTTACCCTCTCTTCAATTGATGCAGCGTTATCTCAGGCGGCATACCGACCCTACCGGGGAATATGAGGTAGCCCATGCCGCGGTTCACGTAGAGGTATTGCTTCGCTTCCTTATACAGTCCGGCATAACGCTTATAGAAAAGTTTCGCAGCGCTTATCTCCACGAGACCGGGAATTGAAATCCCCATTTGGCCGCCATGTGTGTGCCCCGAAAGGGTAAGGTCTACGTTGGTCTTGCCCAGAATGTGATGGTCGAAATGCGTTGGGTCATGGCTCAGCAGTATCTGGAAAGGAACATCTTCCATTCCTTGTGTTGCCTTTTGGTAGTCACCACGGGTTGGGAACCAACCTTCTGGCGTGTAGCCCCAGTTCTCTACGCCCACGAGCCCGATCTTTTCACCGTTCTTCTCCAGTACCTCGTGCTCATTCAATAGTGGCTTCAGGTCCATTTTCCTGAAGATTTCCGTTACCCCCAAAGCGTTCTTTGTTTTCACCTCTTCGGTAAGTTTCCCTTGCCTTCCCCAGCCGTAATCGTGGTTGCCCAAGATGGCATATTTACCTCCTTTTGCTTTTAGCTGACGGAATACGTCAATCCATGGTTCTGCTTCTTCTGGATCGGCATTCACCATGTCGCCCGTAAAGAAGATGTAGTCAGGCTCCAGCTCGTTGATCATGGCAACGGCTTCTTCCATCGGTTCAAAATTATTGTTGAAACTTCCCAGATGAAGGTCAGATATCTGAACGATCTTCAGACCATCAAATGCTTTGGGAAGGTTGCTGAAACTCAGCCGATTCTGCAGAATGCGCCACCCGTATTTGCCTTTTGTCGTTCCCCACAGAACGGAGCCTAGCACGAGCCCACCCACGCTCAATGCAATGGCGTTCATGAAGGTTCTTCGTGTCATTTCGCGGCTGGCCTCCTTGCGCGAACTCCTGTAATGGATGTATCTGCCCAGTAAGACAAAATCGGCCAGTAGTTGAAATATGCAGATGCTCAGTAAGGTGACGGAAAGTGTGATGGCACCGATGATGGTGTAATCCATGATGAGCTGATTGTCGCGATACTGTTCCCGATTGACGCCAAAGTAGGATGTGGTGGCATAGATGAAGACGACAGTGAAGAGGAACAACCCTCGCAAAAGCCACTTAGGTCCCGGTAGCAACTTCTGAGTGAGGACGTGAACCGTTCGGTACGAATACAGTATCAGCACCGCTGTTCCGAACAGTATGAGATAGAAGACCAACATGTGCCGCGAAGTTAGTTCTTTCAATTGCAGTCACCGTATGGTTTACGATTGCAAAACGTTAAGAAATGCTATTGTTTAAGGTACAGGTTTGCCGCGCGTGTTGGAAAGCAACCGCGAGTGTTTGTTTCTTTGTGTTGTACATACGACTTCGCGCTGCTCATGCTCCTGAGAAATCTGTCCGTTACGGCACTGTTGCTATGTTCCTTGTTCGGCCATGGTCAGGTCGTGCCTGATTCTACAAGCACTAAGAGGAACATCTTTTCGCTGGGATTACGCGGTCATGGTGGTTATTTTCTCAAACATTCGTCATCGCTCAAC
>JBFHEW010000367.1:0-3822 GCA_041583955.1 Bacteroidia bacterium
CCCCCCAGACCGTTAGATTTTGAAAATATTTTCCACAACTTTACTAAAGCCAAAATATAACAACCATGAAAGATTCAATGATTGAGAAGGTAAACCCCTACAATAAGTTGATTGTTCAGTATGTAAATGGGCTAGACGCCATCATTGCCAGTATTGGTACAGGAGGGCCAGAAACCGTTACCGTAGATGACCTTACCGATGCCGTATACGACTATGTTGCAAGCGTATATACAGACATCGTTAGTAGTCCCACAGGCATTGCCTCCGTTCAGGCAATGATAGCCAATGCCATTAATGGTTATTTAGACCATGGTGGTTCTTCTTCAAACCTGCAGCAATTGCTTTCGGTTCCTACTACCAACTTAGAGAACCTTTTAGGTCGTTTATCCAGTTCTTCTGGTGCTGCCGCCCGACTTAAAGGCAATACTGGCCGTTACCAAATGGAACTTGCCATGGGCGAGGCCAGCGTATTTTACTGGCGCAACCAAATAGATACAGCAGGTTCTTGGGCAGCTTACATGAATGGCAATGTGGCCATTGATTACGCTAGTCTGCCCTATTGGGCAGATGCAGCCATGTTTGGTGCACAGTTCGATTACAATCAGTTTAATGGTACGGATGGTGCTGCTACTAGTATGATTTTTCCAGCCACTCTTATTGGCAGTTTAGCCGTTGCCGCTGGTAAGGTGGTGTTTGGGTGGGTGCCGAAGCGCCCTATGAATAGACCAATAAATCCTCCGCCAATCCCAATCCCATCAATACCCGGGCAAGCAAGAGTTTTCGGCTTTACGTGTTATTTAGACGGTGGGTATTCTCACGGTGGGGCTGTCACTGCCGATACTCCTGAAGCAGCTCAAAGTCTTTTGGATGGTGCTACAACTGGTACTGCTTGGAACTGCTGGTTAGATGTAGTGTGAAATATTAAACTCGTAAGCGATGAAAGAAATTAAACGTTACGTGGTATCGGCACTTTTGTCTGTTTCCTGCCTAGTGGCTGACTTTTCTGCCTACGCACAAACTAATGACGTTTATTGGAAGGGTAGGTCATACAATTTGACCACAGATTTAAGTCCTTTCGATTCAATCAGAATCAATTCGTTTCAACTTCCTCTAAGATGGCACGATGCTGATAAAAGTAACATTCAAAATTTCCTCACGTCATTGCCCACGACATATTATGGTTCACGGCTATTTGTCGAAAGGATTTTGACCGAGGAATACATTATCCAGAGATACATAGTTGTAAGTGATTCCTTGGAAATCACCGTACTGGAGAAATACTCCTACGGTAACGGAATCATTCTTTATTTCAAAAATGGTTTGGCCGAGCCTGAAATGAAGTTTTATAAGTTGCTTACAAGCTATTACAAAGAATAGAGTGCGTTAACGATTTTCATTCAACCCCTAACGCGTTGGATTTTGAAGATGTTTTCCAAAGCTTTAATCAACCCTAAAAGCATTTAGTAATGGAAAGGTAAACCTCTACAATCAGGCAAATGGTACGGATGGTGCTGCTACTAGTATCATTTTTCCAGCCACTCTTATTGGCACTTTAGCTGTTGGTGCTGGTAAGGAGGTGTTTGGGTGGGTGCCGAAGGTGGGAGGTGGGTCACGCGGGAGGATGTGATTGCTCTGGTAGATTGGGTGGAGGTCAACCCGTTTGGATTTAAAAAAGACTCCTGATGTTCCAGCAGATTATCTTATCCTTTTTTTTTCTGACTGCTCTAATGGCTTGTGATAAAGTTGAGGGGCAAAATGAAAAGGGGGTGACGGTCATCACTAATGATCCTTGTCATGGGCATATAGAAAATATGCTTGAAAACGTTAGAAAAGTTTCGCCCGACATGGATTCGAGAGAGCTTTTTCTGAATTACAGGTTCTACTCTGAGGATTCTTTGAATTTCAGCAGATTCGTGGGTCAGCTACAAGATTTGGATATACAACTGGACAGTTTGATAATCTCTAAAAAACCGTTTAATCCGGAGCAAGAATCTCTGTTCACCCCGGAATGGCATCAACCGATGATATATGAGCCGGGTAAGTTTTGTGCACAGTTTCACCGTCTGCATTTCCTTTATATGCGACATCAGATGTCCTCATATTCAACTGTGTATGGAGATATCTTGGTCCGTTAACTTTTAACACTATTAGCAAATGAACAATTGGGAGAAGTGGTACGATTCAGGAACGAATGTTTGGGTTGCCGCTTTTGTGGTGAAGGCAGGCCAGAATCATCCAACGACCTTGAGGATTCTGGTTTTTTAGATAGCGTGTCGGCAGCTGCAAGTCCTACCGGACGACCACCGACAATTAAAGGTTTCGGATACAGAAAAGTGCAAAACAGTGATCCGAAATTGTCCATTCCCATGCCTAAGGAATTATCACGTGAACTGGTTGCTCAGGGTTCCTGTGCATATAAGCCAACCTTCGGCAGGCATTCGCACCCGCTTGTCAATGAGGGTTCCATTCGTCCAAAAACCCTAAACATTCCCTTCCTCATTTCGTTACCTTTGCACCTTAGGAAACCACTATGAGTGACGCTATAAAGCACGAGTGCGGAATCGCAATGGTCCGATTACTGAAACCGCTTCAGTATTACAAGGACAAGTACGGGTCAAGTTTTTACGGGCTGAATAAATCCTATCTGCTGATGGAGAAACAGCACAACCGAGGCCAGGATGGTGCCGGGTTGGCCAACATCAAGCTCGATATGGAGCCTGGCAAGCGGTACATCAGCAGGCATCGTTCCAATTCATCCACGCCCATCAAGGATGTCTTTGCACACATCAATGGGAGGTTTGAAGAGGAATTCAAAGAACATCCAGAACACATTCAGGACCCGGAATGGCTCAAGCAGAACCTTCCTTTTACAGGCGAGTTGTTCCTTGGTCATTTACGATATGGCACCTTCGGAGGGAACAGCATTGAGCACTGCCATCCGTTTCTACGTCAGAACAATTGGATGACCCGTAACCTGGTGTTGGCCGGTAATTTCAACATGACCAATGTGGATGAACTTTTCAATCAACTGGTTGAGATCGGTCAGCACCCGAAAGAAAAGGCAGATACGGTAACCGTATTGGAGAAAATAGGTCACTTCCTCGATGAGGAGAACGACCGGTTGTATTACGATTACAAGCAGAAAGGCTACTCCAAACTGGACGCCACTCCGCTTATTGCTAAGAACATTGATGTGCAGCGGATTCTTGTTGAGTCTGCCAAGAAATGGGATGGCGGCTACGCCATTGCCGGCATGATGGGGCATGGCGATGCATTCGTAATGCGTGACCCTGCCGGTATAAGACCCGCACATTGGTACATGGACGATGAAGTGGTGGTTGTGGCCAGCGAACGGCCTGCCATTCAAACGGCTTTCAACGTGCAGTGGGAAGATGTCAAGGAAATAAAGCCAGGCTATGCACTCATCATCAAAAAGGATGGCACGGTTAGCGAGAAGCAATTCCGCGAACCGTTGGAGCAGAAGTCATGCTCTTTCGAGCGCATCTATTTCTCCAGAGGCAGCGACAAGGATATTTATCAGGAGAGGAAAGAGCTCGGAAGATTGGTTGTGGGCCCCGTGCTCAAAGAATTGGATCATGATGTTAAGAACACGGTCTTCTCATTCATTCCGAATACGGCAGAAACTTCATTCTACGGAATGGTGAAGGGCGTGGAGGATTACATCAACATTCTCAAAACCGATCAGATACTATCCGGAAAGCGCTCGTTGGATGCGCAACAGGTCCGCGATATTCTCAGCATGCGTGCACGTGTTGAGAAACTCACCATCAAAGACGCAAAACTCCGAACATTCATTACCGA
>JBFHEW010000368.1:0-3805 GCA_041583955.1 Bacteroidia bacterium
AAGTCAATCCACTTTTCTCGACAGAAATAGGAAAAGGTCGTCCCTGAATGTCAACTCCTTCGCATTCTTCTTCGACATGGTGACAGGGGTCCAGTCCTGACCTGTTACCAGGACCCGCTTTTCCCCCTCTTTGGGTAATGATAGTACCACCGGCATTCTGAATCCTTTGGCTTCTGCTTTCCATCGGAATTCAACCGCTTTTTTACCTATGCGGTATTCAAGCACCGGCACGTCAGAATAGTTGAGGTATTGGTTGAAGAACGGAGTGTAATCGTACTTGGCACGGGTATTCATGTAGTTGATAATCTCCTCACCATCCACCGTTCTGTGCTTGAATTCCTCAGCAATACCTTTCAGAATGGAGCGGAAAAGAGAATCGTTGTTCAGCACGTTTCTGAAGGTGTGTATCATCCAAGACCCTTTGTAATACATGTCGCCACTGTTTCCGGCATGATTCAACCCGAACTTACCGATAATGGGCGAACGGTTGTTGATGAAATTGCGCTGATACAGCAGGTACTGCAACATGCTCTCATAACCGTATTTGCACTCAACGAACACGGCTTCTGAATACGTGCAGAAACTTTCGTGAATCCACATGTCGGCTGCATCCTTCATGCTTACGCTGTTGCCCCACCATTCATGCCCTGTTTCGTGAATGATGATGTAATCGAAATCCATTCCTTCGGGATAACGGCCCAAATACCCTGGCATGTACTTGTTTCCGTAAGCAATGGCACCCTGATGCTCCATTCCAAGATAGGGGGTTTCAACAAGCGCGTAACCGTCCTTGTAGAAAGGGTACGGACCAAATGCCTCTTCGAAACAGGTGAGCATTCCCTGAACCTGTTTGAACTGCTCCTTGGCTTTTTCGAGGTTTGCTTTGAGCACGTAATAATCCAACTTCAGTTCTTGGCCCGATGCGTTTGTGTAGGTATCGGAAAAATGTGCGTAGTCGGCAATGTTCAACGTGACGTTGTAATTGTTGATAGGGTAGGAGACCTTCCAATTCCAAGCGGTCTTCCCATTCGCAGAAACCTGACTTTCCAATTCGCCATTGGAAACACACATCAATCCGTTCGGAACGCTGCAGCTGATGCGCATACTGTCCGGTTCGTCAGAAAGATGGTCTTTGTTCGGCCACCAGAGGCTGGCCCCGGTTCCTTCGCAGGCCACGCCCACGAATGGCGCTTTGTCTCCATCTTCTTTCCAGACAAAACCACCATCCCACGGGGCGTTCTTGGCAGCAATGGGAGTTCCGTGATAATGCACCGATAGGATTCCTCGGCTTCCCCCTTTCTGTTTGTTCGGAAAAGACACGAAAACCGCATGGAACGATCTTGAATAGGCGAGCCGTTCTCCTTGAAAAACAATGCTGTCAACAACCATGTTGTCGAACAGGTCTATCTGAAGGGAATCGAATTCGGTGGTGGTGTTGAAGTGAATGTGGTTGACACCACTGATGGATCTGTTCTTCACATCGACATCCAATTGCAGGTCGTAATACGTTACATCGAAACAGGCACGGATGGGAGAGAGCGCTCCGCGGAGCGTATCGGCCAATGTGAATTGCTGTGCTTTTACCTGACCCGATAAGGCAAGGATGAGAATGAGAAGTAGGTAGCGCATGTAATGGAGTAAAACAAAAACGCTGCCTTCAGGATTGAACTGAGGCAGCGTTATGATCTTTTGTGAACGTGTCTTATTTCATGAACCCTTTGGCACGTGCTTCCTTGATGGCCGCATCCGGTCCTTTCTTGGTGATGGTTCTAAGACCTGAGGCAGAAACCTTCAGGGAAACCCATTCTCCTGTTTCGGTCAAAAAGAACTTCTTCTTGAATAGATTAGGAAGGAACGTTCTTTTCGTTCTTCGCTTAGAGTGTGAAACGTTGTTTCCAACCATCACCTTCTTTCCAGTAATATCGCAGACCTTAGACATATCGCTTTGTACTTAGTGTTCTAAATTTCGGGGCTGCAAATGTAGAACTAAATATTTATGTGGCAAACAAGTTTAGCAACAGGTTTTTTTAAACATTCATTTCCGGTCAGTCTTTTACGCAACGGCACGAAAAGCCACTGCGCTTATAGATACTGGTGCGATAGCTTGCAGCACTATTGAATGTGAGCGTAAGGAAATACGCCAACGATTCGCTGTCGCGTCTGGACGACCAGAACAGCCCGCTCCTACCCATGTGGTCGAATTGCCCTTCCTGAAAGCGCATTCCGCCAGGCAGACCAGTAAAACCGCTACTGTTTGAAGCACCTGTGTTCGGAGCTTCCCAATGTTCGGTACCCGCTTCTTTGAGTCTTCCTCCTGCAACATCGTCTGCCGATCCAAGGTATTTGGTCAGTACTACGAATTCGGCATCTGATGGCACGTGCCAACCGGTCGGGCACAGGCCTCGGGGGTCTTCTATGGCGAACCAATTGTATAGCTTGCCATACGTTGCATCGTTGCCATTGTCGTTATCGTACCAGCAGAAAGCAGGGGTGAGTTGCGTTTTCCATGCTTGGGCATCGGTTACCTGCGGTATGGCCGACCCATCTCTGAAACGGGTGGTTTTCAGGTTCTCAGCCATCCAACACTGCGAGCCGATGGTGACCACAGCGTAGTTGTTTCCATCAATGTCTGTAACGGTGGTGGTTTCGCCACATCCGCCCGGAAGTTGCGTTACCACGATGTATCCTTTTTTGGTTTCAGTGGCATCTCCTTGGGCTGTGGTAATTTTAAGAGTTACATCAAACTCGCCAGCAGCAGTGTACAGGATTCCTTTCGGGTTCTTGTCGGTTGAAGTAGCTGGATCGCCACCCTCAAATGTCCATAGATAACCGGTGGCACCGATGGAGTTGTCTTCAAAATTCACGGCTTGGCCAATACCGATATTGGTCTGTTCGGCTTCAAAATCTGCTCCGTAATCCTTTTCTTCTTCTTGACATCCGAAAAGTGCCACCACCAACGTGGTTAGCAGCAGAGGGAATAGTTGTTTATGCATTTTAGTTGGTATAGGGGTTCAAGCCAAATGTAATAATGTTCTGTTCATTTTCATGCCGAGGCGGTCAACGCTTTTCTCAACAGGTTCAAGGCCGTGTTGGCGCTGATCTCGATGTTACGTTCGCGGTTATGACCGAAAAGGAACTTTTTTGCAGTTGTTCCGGTGGGCCCGGCAATTGCCATCCAAACCGTGCCTACTGGCTTTTCTTCAGAACCTCCGGTGGGTCCGGCTATGCCGGAAGTGGCAATGGCGTAGTCGGATTTCAGACGCAGTCGAACGCCCTCGGCCATCTGTGTGACCACTTCTTCGCTCACAGCTCCGGATTCCATGATGGACTGTTCGGAAACGCCAAGCGAATGCACCTTCACATCGTTGGCGTATGATATGATTGACCCAAGAAAATAATCGGACGAGCCGGAAATGGAGGTGATCTTGTGGGCTATGAGTCCACCGGTACAGCTTTCGGCCGTGCTCAGTGTTTTCCCTTTTTCGCGAAGCAGCGACCCCACCACTTCCTCTATCTTTTCGTTCTCGAAGCCATAAACCAGGTCGGGAATCAATCTTATGAGTTCATCTACCTGCTCATTGAGGATGCTCGTAAGGTTGTCTTCGTTCTTGCCGAATGCAGATAAACGCAGTCGGACCCTTCCGGGAGAAGGAAGGTAGGCCAGTTTCACCTCTGCCGGAAGCGCGTCTTCCCAATCGGCTATGCGTTCAGACAACCAGCTTTCTCCCATTCCCATGGTGAGAACGGTCCGGTGCTCGATCACAGGAAGGTTATGGTTCTTTCTGATGCGCGGGATCACATGTTC
>JBFHEW010000369.1:0-3784 GCA_041583955.1 Bacteroidia bacterium
TCAGAACCCTATACCGAAACGCATCCCCATCATCAGCAACGTGGCGTTCTTTCGGGTTCCGTACGATTCGTAGATGCCATCAATATCGTCATAGAGGTAGAAGTTCTCCTCGTATGTCATGTTCTTGAAGTTGGCGTTGAGTAGCAGGCTGAAGTTCACGCGTCTGCGCGTGTTAAAACGCACACCGATACCTACCGAGCCCATGGCACCGCCACTCACCACTTGGGAGGTCTGGTAGCTGTAACCACCGTATTCGTAGTAATCATCTGCGTAAAGCCCCATTTGCGGGCCCAAGGCAGCATAGCCTGCTTCAATGGCGTAGAATGGCGTCACCTTGCTGTTCAGGATGTCACCGGCATAATAGACGTATAGTGGGAAATAAGCGCCCGCCATGCTTCCCATGTCAAGATCATTAAGGACCCGGTTGAAAGGAGAACCCACAGCGCCATCCACTCCGACACCGATACCCACATGTCCGAAACGTCCGAACTTGTAACCATTTACTACACGCATTCCCAATTGTCCTGCTTCTAAAAGCAACTGACCTTGGAAGAAATAGCCTTTCAAACGAGGAGTGAAAGGGGTTTTAACGCGCTCGGCAGGTTCATCCTTCATGGGAGGTGCAGTGGTCACATCACCGAAAGGGGTTTCTTTGGTGAGTTTGGCAACATCGTTCATGGCAACCGCCACAATGCTACCGCCCATGATCTGTATTTTGAGGCTTACACCTGGAACCTGTTCGATGATGACCCCTCTGTAAACGCTGCCATTGTTGAGGTAAACAACATCTTCAAACTGCTGCTGGGCAAAAAGTCCGAACGGTAGAAGTAGGATGGTGAGGAGAAGGAGATGTTTCATGGTAATATGGTTTTCGAAGCAAAAGTAGTGGCAAATTGAACTTTACTGCCCATTTTCATTGAAATTTAATAAGGTCTAGTTGATAGGCACCTTCAGGTTAAATGAGATGAGATATGGATTCCATCTGAGCCGGTACGGTTCATTCTGATGGAAATCAGAATTTCGTTGATGATCGGAAAGTCGGAAATTCATGTCTTAGGATTTTTGTCGCATATTGTCGCGTGGTTGAACACCACAAACGAATAGATGCTTACCAAGATATTTGAGTTCTATTTTAAATCGTATTACCGCTTTGAACTGGATCTGAGTGGAGTGGAGGATGCTGCCTATCGTTCTCAGTTTGCAAGACAATTACCAGATGGTTGTGAATTCCGTATCCTTACCCATGAAGATGCAGATCTACTGATAAAGGGTGAAACTTCCGAGCAGATAAGACAATCGAAATTGGCGCGATTGGCAGATACAGAACATCGGAAGTGTTTTGCAATCATTGACCTTGAGAAGAATATGTTAGCTTACAGTTGTTGGACAAACTCCCTGAAGGAGTATTATCATCGGGAATTTGAGAAGGTGTTCACGCATGATGGAAGTCTCGTCCTCTTCGAAACAGACTTCTGTTCTCCCACTCATCGTGGAATGGGTCTGCATTCTTACTGCATGTTGGAGCGGGTCCTGTACGCGAAAAGACAGGGATTCAGGAAGGCTGTAATAAACATTCATATCCGAAACACACCGGCTTTGCGAACTGTTGAAAAATTCGGATTCAAAAAAACCTTGCGATTGCCGCTTGCTTACAGGAAAGGAACCATCACTTACACACTTAACAGGATTCTTAAAAGAAACAACCAAAGCTGATGTTTGAGCTGAAAACAGAACTCACCGAGAAAGATATCGCGTCCATTTCAGAGCTGTTCGGCACAATACGTACAGGTTCGGTTTTTCAGCATCCGAAATGGCCCACAAGTATCCGGTCTGACCAAAGGATCGTGTTTCTCACAAAGACGGAGAACGGCAACATCACACTTTCAGTCAAGATCATTGAGAGCAAACTGAGACGGGCTCCATCCGTGAGGTATGCACTTGTGCAAGGATGTCCGATTTCCGATGATCCGGTCGAAGTGGCAGCCTCCATCGCCCACCTATACACGTATTATGAAACGGAAAGATTCGCGGAACTTACTGTTAGGCTGGATTCATCACTGCACTTCGCTGAGCATGTAGAGCGCTTAATGCGAAAGGAAGGATTGCAGATCGAACCTTTCAGACCCTCCGAATTCAGATCTACATTGGTTCTGAAACTGGATAAGGATATGGATGCCATTGAATCTGATTTTTCCACCAATCTGAAACGAAACATCAAGAAGGGTATAAACGGTAACATACAGGTGCGAAGAATCCGATCTGTTGACGAATTTGCACCTTTTCCAGACATCTTCGCAAAGATGGAGAAGGAGCGGGGAGTGGTGCTGCACAATACGGAGTTCCTGTTTCAACTGTTTTCGTTCATAGAAGAAACCGGTCTTGGTTTTTTCCTAGGTACGTACGACCAAGCTGGTACGATGATAGGAGGGATGATACTAATAGACCAGCGTGACCGACTTGAATACTACATCGGAGCCACCGATCCTGACCATAGAACTCAACCTCAATCGCACCTGACCTTTCTCGAAGCCATAAGGTTGGCAAAGTCCAAGGACTATGATCTTTTTGATTTCGGAGGTTATGGTTTCAATGCAAAAGAAGGGGAGCAGGTTTTCAATATCAATCGGTTCAAATTAAGTTTCACCAAGGACATACTCTTCTTTCCCAAACCATTCAGTTTCGTTACAAGCAAACGGCATTACATCCTCGGAAAAACGTTAATGACCATCAAACAACTGACCGGAAAAGGCTGACCAGAGATGATAAAAGACTGTTCGTCACTTTGAACCCTTCCGGATGAACACCGCAGGCTTTCCCAGTGGGGCATCCACATCATGCCAAGCGCCTCCTTCCAGCACCTCTTTCGAGAAGAAGTGCTCCCATGTTCCTTCCGGGAAATAACCCCGCACTGACACGGCTCCACGGTCGGTCACGGGAATCATCAATAGATCATCTCCTACAAAGAATTGCTTTTCCGTATTGAGGCAATTCGGATCGTTGGGACATACGACCCATGGGTGACGGATGACCGGCACACCGGTCTCTGCTGCTTCACGCACCAAATGCCCGAATAGCGGCTCAAGGGCCTTGTGGATCTTAGCGAAAGCCGCAAAGTAGGTCTGTGTTTCGTTGTCGGTGTAATACTGCACCATATCGTTGGGAAGCAACCCTTCGTGGGTTCGGAAAATGGGGGTAAAGGCCTCCAGTTCGATCCAACGGTAAAGGAGTTCCTTATCGCGCAGATGGTTTTTGAAGAACGGGAACTTGATGGCTGTGTAGCCTCCCACGTCAGAATGATTGATGGACATGCCGCTCAGACCTGCGCTGAGCATGGCGTTGATGGCGGAGCCAAGCCCATCGTTCTCTCCGAATTCCACCATTTGGTCTCCTGCCCAGAAAAGGGTAGAGATTCCGGAAGATCCAGTGAACCCCGAACGGGAGAAGAACACCACTTCGCCCAGCTTACCCGCTTCTTCCACTGCTTGACGGTTCACCTTTGCCCAATCGGCTGCGAAACGGTTGTGGTAATCCTTCGGAAGCTGTCCGGAGTGGAGTTTACAATCGAACGGCAGCCATTCTGCAAAGTCGGCCATCCAGCCGCTCAGTCCGTTGTCGATCATATTTGTTCGGATGATGTCCTTGATCCAGTCCCAGGCTCCCGGATTGCTCAGATCTACGATGTAGCCTTTGAATCCTCCGAAGGGAATGAGGTACGGAGAGCCATCAAGGCGATGGATCACGTAGCCCTTTTCCAACGCCTCATTGGTCATATCGGTTCCTTCCA
>JBFHEW010000370.1:0-3775 GCA_041583955.1 Bacteroidia bacterium
CCCTTATTGTAAAAATCCCACATCTTTTCTTCGGCAAGTTTTCGAATGCCAAGTCGGTCGTAGATACCGGTAACGGCTTTCACCTTTTCAGCTTCGGTATTACTTGCAAGCCAATCTCTGAGAGAGTCGGCCTCTTGGCCTTGTGCCAATTCCATGGCTTTCAGTAGCAGGAGGGTCTTTTTACTGGAGATGATATCGCCACCTTTCTGCTTACCTACTTTCTGGGTTTCGCCATAGACATCCAGAATATCGTCTTGCAGCTGAAAGGCTATTCCTGCATTCAACCCGAAATCATAAAGCAATTCTGCCTGCCGTTTATCCGCACCACCTATCGTTGCTCCGATCTTGAGGCTTGTGGCCAGCAGCACAGCGGTTTTCAGACCGATCATTTTCAGATAATCTTCAATGGAAACGTTTTCCATGGTCTCAAAATCCATGTCCATCTGTTGGCCTTCGCAAATTTCCAACGCGGTCTTATTGAATTCGTTCAGAACCTCCGATAATACTTCTGGCCGGGTCTGCACCAGCTCCTGATAGGCTTTGATGAACATGGCATCGCCCGATAGGATGGCCACATGGTCGTTCCACTTTTCGTGCACCGTTTTCTTACCTCTACGCAACGGTGCCTTGTCCATGATGTCATCATGCAGCAGCGTGAAATTGTGAAACAGCTCAACCCCGATGGCCGGATGAATGGCATCATCCACCGACTCGCGGAAGATCTTGCAACCAAGAAGTACCAATAAGGGTCGCATGCGCTTGCCCCCGTTGGAAAGTGTGTACGAAATAGGCTCGTAGAGTAATCTGGGTTCGCTCGGAAGCACCAAGGCGTTCAATGCCTTCTCAAGCCGATGCTGCAAGCCTAGAAGTTGCTCCATTTATTTTATCAGCGAAATGAATTGCCCTTGCTGAATCACTTTCTCCAGTCCTTTTTCGAGCGGTGTCACTTCTCGGTTGAGTAGGATCTTCATTTTGCTCGTATCTGGCAACCTACGGGTCATATCGCCTTCTTCCAACGCTGGAAGATGGATGATGTTTGAGCTGGAACCGGTTACTTTGATGATGATGTTGGCCAGTTCGAGCACCGACACTTCGTTGCCACCGCCAATGTTCACCACATCATTTATGTAGAGGTCTTTCTTGAATGCGGCATAGCACGCATCGATGTTGTCGTTGATGTAGCAGAACGTGCGGGTCTGCGAACCATCTCCATAGATGGTGATGTCCTGGTTCTGAAGCGCCATGGAAAGGAACCGCGAGATCACGAATTCCTTGCTTTGTTTGGGTCCGTAGGTGTTGAAAAAGCGGAAGATGGTGTATTCCAACCCGAATTCGCGATGGAACGATTTAAGGTATGCCTCGCCCACGTTCTTAACAATGGCGTAAGGTAAGCGCGAGTTGAGCGGAGTGGTCTCTTCGTTCTGTGGAAACTCGACCGGTTCTCCGTACACCTCTGACGAACTGGAGTAGAAAACCCTTTTCACCCCTGTGTTCTTGCTTAACAGCAGAAGGTTGTTTATTCCGGTAATGTCGTTAAGCACCATTACAGGGTTCTGCAAGGTGCGTTTTACGCCCACCACGGCCGCATAATGGAAAACGAAGTCGAAGGAGTAGGCGTGGAATACGCTCGAAATATCCTTGTAGTCGTTCACATCGCACTTAATGAACCTCAGGTTGTCGTGTTTCGCTTCGGGTATCTTCTTGTGCGAGCCAGTGAGCAGGCTGTCTACTACAACCACGTAGTTCTCCGGGTCGTTGACCAACTTTTCGGCCATGGCGCTGCCCACGAATCCGGCTCCTCCTGTTACCAGGATCCTGTTCTTGATGTGTGCTGGATAATTCATTTCACTTCAGCAGTTTCATAAGGTATTCTCCGTAGCCGCTCTTTACGAGTGGTTCGGCAATTTTCCGTAGTTGGTCGGCCGTGATGAACTTTTGCCGATACGCGATCTCTTCGATGCATCCGATGGCCAATCCCTGTCGTTCTTCAATGGTCTGAACGTATTGTCCGGCCTGCATCAACGAGGCGAACGTGCCCGTGTCCAACCATGCGGTTCCTCTTCCCAGAAGTCCCACTTTCAACTTTCCTTCTTTCAGATAGTATTTGTTGATGTCGGTTATCTCATATTCTCCACGTGCACTTGGCTTCAGATTCTTGGCCACCTCTACCACCGAATTGTCGTAGAAATACAGTCCGGGTACGGCATAGTTCGATTTGGGCTGGGCCGGTTTCTCTTCAATGGATATGGCATTGAAATCAGCATCGAATTCCACTACACCGTAGCGTTCCGGATCGCTTACGTGGTAGGCGTAGACCACACCACCTTCCGGGTCGTTGTTCGACTTCAGCAGTTGCTCCAGCCCATGACCGTAGAAGATGTTGTCACCCAGAACAAGGGCCACCTTGTCGTCTCCAATGAACTCCTCTCCCAAGACGAACGCCTGAGCGAGACCATTCGGCACTTCCTGCACCTTGTAGCTGAACTTACAACCGATCTGCTCTCCGGTTCCGAACAGCCGTTCGAAATGAGGCAGGTCGTGCGGGGTGCTGATGATGAGTATCTCGCGTATGCCGGCCAACATGAGTACGCTGAGCGGATAGTACACCATCGGTTTATTGTAAACGGGCATCAATTGCTTGCTTACGGCAAGTGTCAAAGGGTGCAGTCTTGTGCCGGATCCACCGGCCAGGATTATTCCTTTCATAGAGATGGATTTTTTACGCTCAGGTCTGTTTTCTTGTTTTCAGGTGAGGGAGCATCCTCTTCTGCATGCTTCTTGTATTTGTTGCTCATAGACCGCTCTAATGTAAGTAATAGAGACGGGAGCAGTATCAAATTGGAGAACATTGCAACTAACAGCGTAATGGAAACGAGCATTCCCAGCGCTTTCGTTCCTCCGAACGTACTGAGGTTGAAAATGGAGAATCCGAAGAACAACACAATGGATGTGTAGGCCATGCTCAACCCCACTTCGTGCAGTGCCAATATCACACTGCGCTTTATCTTCCAGTTGTTGGCCTCCAGTTCCTGACGGTATTTGGCCAGGAAGTGAATCGTATCATCAACCGAAATACCGAACGCAATACTGAAAACCAGAATGGTGGATGGCTTGATGGTGATGCCCAGAAACCCCATCAGGGCACCCGTAATGATGAGCGGAATGATGTTGGGGATGAGCGATACGGCAACCATGCGCCACGATCGGAACATGAAGGCCATGAGCATGGCAATGAGCACCACGGCTATGCTCAGGCTCACAAATAGATTTTTGACCAGATAGTCGGTGCCGCGTAGATACACAACCGATGTTCCCGTTATCAGCGTCTTGTATTTGTCGGGTGAAAAAATGCTGTCTACACGGGGACCTATCTCGGCCAGCAGCCTATCCATTTCGTCCGTGCCTACGTCTTTCATTTGAAAACTGACGCGGGTTACCTGCTTGGCACTGTCAATGAAACTGTTGAGCATCTCATTTCCGCTCGATCCGTCTCCACCATTGTCAGCGTAAGAGAGAATGAAACTGCGTTCGCTTCCGTTAGGCAAACTGTATTTGGATGGCATTCCTCCGTAGTACGCCTGCTTCAACGACTTCACCACCTCGGCCATGCTCACAGCCCGCGAAAACTCGGGGTAGGCAGAAATGGCATCCTGCAATTTGTCGATGCGCTGAAGCGTGGCAGGCGAAAGCGCCTTGTCCGGTTTCAAGGCATCGATCTGCACTTCGAAGGGCATCACCCCGTTGAAGTTCTTTTCAAAGAAGGCAAGGTCTGCCA
>JBFHEW010000371.1:0-3774 GCA_041583955.1 Bacteroidia bacterium
GGACTCATACCCCAGAAAGCATTGGCCATTACCACAAGTTGGATGGCCTTTTTTCCGTTCCTGCTCTTGTCATTGTTGTCATACCGTAGAAAACGGTTTCTGGCTGCCATCGTCATTCTATCCATTCCATTACTGTTGCCAATAAGGTACGCCATGCTGACTTCGTTGCCACGAGGTTTCGTTTCCGGGATCTTCGTTGCTTCGTTCGGACTCGTAGCCCTCTTCTACGAACGGAACCCAATGGCGCTGGCGGTCTTTGGATTCTGCAGTGTGCTCGGGTTTTCCGTCAATCCCAATTCGGTCATTCTCACCCTCCCTGTCTTGGTGTTTCTGTTTCTGAGGGGATATGATAGAGGAGTCTTCTACGCATCGGTAGGGTTAGGTGCGTTGCTGGCCACCATCATTCATCTCGGTGTAGCGTATTGGTACTTGAAGCATCCGTACTACGCACTGCACGGGTTCGACCTGTACTTCTCACTAAGTCTCATTCTGCCGCGCTTTCAAGACATGGACATGTATTTCAACGATGTCACTCCGGTCTTCTGGAAAACCGGTTTCCTGAGTCTTGTTGTTTTCGTGATCGGAGCAATGTATGCCGCTTGGAAAAGAGAGTTTTCGTTAGCAGTTTTCTTGGCGGTTGTACCGGTGTTGGTGCTGCTCACGTTAGGGCTTAATAAAGTTCATGACGCCTCAGACTCCATCTTTTTCTCCTACTCCCGAATGTATTTGGCGCTGCCCGTACTTTTTGCGGTCTGGGCTTCGTTCCTACCGGATCGACTGAGCAGGAATATCGTATTGTTGATGTTTGTTCCTTTCGCTTTCACATTTCATAAAACCACCCTGTTCGCATCCGCTGTTGACACAGAACTGAAGAGGGCGCACCACATACCGGTAAGGGTGGAACGGACGGAGACGATTGAGACCGAATGCGCTAATTTGGCGCGGTTATGTGACGAGTATTCCATTGACCTCATCATCGTTTCGAATCACTACAGCTACGACTTTCTCACCTACGGATGCCCTGCGCTGCACAGCGATCTTCCCAACACCTTAAGGCCTGTTTACGAAAGAAGGACCTGGCGTTTGATTGAAGATGCCGAAAAGGTTTACGGGAGGATATTGGTTATTGATGACACCCGAAAGCTGGATCTTGAATTCCCATTTGTCAGTCAGCTACCAGGCCACGGATATTTCTACCTGATAGAAGACAATGATGTTGCTACCATCACTTTGCTCGAGTTGATGGAGATGGAAGTGAGGGCGTTCCGTTAAGGGATGTTTTTCGTTTCGAACATGACCTCTGAACTGTAGTGATGGTGGTTGTGGTCTCGGTTGAAATGACGGATGGTCACTTCATTAAAAATCAAACGCGTTCTTCCTTCGGCTTAGTTTCAGGTCCTGCAAGATGCTCGATTTTATCTTCAGGTCAAAACTCCACATCTGCTGCGCACCGAAGGGCACCCACGTCATGCTGAACTCCCAGCAATGCAGATCGCGATAAATGCTCATGGACGTGTAACTGAAATCGTTGTTCACGAAATCGTAGCCGGAATTGATGCCGATCTTCCATTTCGGGGTGATGGAAACATCTCCAGAGAATTGCAGCGTCTGCGTAAGCCGGTTGGTGGCCCCTGCCGTGTTGTTGATGGCCAGGTTGTAACTGATGTCCAATCTCCAAGGAATGTTGAAGTCGATGTAGGCGCCTTTGTTGGCATTTATTTCGGCAAGTTCGGCATCGGTTCCGGCAGTGCTCGAATAATCGGTCTGCCTGCTTTGGCCGTTGAGGTTCAGCGTTAAGGCCACGGAAGCGGTCGTTATCCGGGTAAGTTTACCGGTCTCGTTCACCAACCAGCGGTTAATGCGTAGCCCGTTCGTGTCTTGCGCGTATGGAGAAAGGTTCATATTGAAGTTCACTCCCAAGCGCTCCAGTATCCGGGTTCTTCCGCTTATGTTGAAGTCGGAAAGATTCATAGAGTCGGCAAATAGGTTGTAATTACCTCCAACGTTCAATGCCTCCAGGATCTTGATCTTCTTGAATCCAGTGATCGTGTCCTTCTTCGATCTTACCTTCATTTCCAACGTGTTACCAAAACCATAATTGATGGCCCCGGTGCTGGTGGTTGGCGCCTTACCATAGATACTCAGGTCATCGCGGTTGTACCTTCCGAACAACCCGTTGTTTCCGTAATATCCGACCTCATCACTGGCCAACTTCGGGCGATAGGTGAATCCGACATTCGGGTTGAACACGTGCCTGATACCCCTGATAGGGCCTTTCTTGAATTGAACCAATCCGTAGAGCGTTGTATTCATGTTGACGCTGGCATTCACATCGCGGTTGCTGTAAAAACCATAGGTCGTGTCCACTTCCAGTGCTTGGTTTTCGTTGCTCCATCGTTTTTCGAGCGATTGGAAGAACCATCGCTCGTTGTAGGTCACAGAAGGAGAAACGGTGAAGTATTTGAATGCTTTGAATGATGTGGATATCGGAATGGTCTGAATGACCCCATTTCTCATCTTACTCAACGTTGAAAGACTCAGGAAGGTAGAGTCTGTGGTCGTAACCCGGTTTTCTGTTCGCAGCGAATAGCTTACACCGATCTTCTCGTACCAGCGCTGTCTGCCTATCTGGTTTCTTCGTTTGAATGGGTAGATACGCTGAACGTTGAAGGCGATCTGAGGCAACGTAACGTTGACCACATTGGTCTGCGTGTTCTGGCTGTGGTTCAGATTGACGTTGAGCGAAAATGGCTTTCCGATCCACCTTTTGGCAAAAGAAATGCTGGAGGTGAACGTATTCGTAAGGTAATCCTGCGCGCTCGTTGTAAGTCCGTTGGAGAAGTTGGTTGCTGTACCGAAATTCACATCAGAAGTGAACGAGGTGCTTGGCCGAGCTTTCGGGTCTTGCGTGTGTCTCCACTTCACGAAGAAGTTGTTCTGAACGCTATAATCTGGAAATTCCTTGCGGCTGTTACGCAAGCTGTTGTGACTCAGTTCAACCCTTCCGTTGAAACGGTATCGCTTATTGTAGTTGGAGGTTAGCCGCACACCATAGCTTCCTTGCGTGTAGATGTCGCCCGTAAGCGCCAGGTCTATCTTATCTCCTAAATTCAGATAGTAACCGAAATTCCGAAAGAAGAAACCCTGCGAAGGGGATTCTCCATATTCCGGAAAAATGATTCCCGATTTCCTTCCTTGTTTGGTGGGAAACCATCCGAACGGAACAACCAATGGAGTATACACTCCTTCGAACATCAGAAAAGCAGGGCCGCTCACGATCTTGTCGTTAGGGATCACTTTCAGTTTTCTGGCCTTGATCATGTAGTGCGGTTCCTCTGCATCGCACGTGGTGTAGCCACCATCCTTTATATAATAGGATTCGTCTGCCGATTTTTTCACCTGCTCCCCACGCAGGTTCCCTTCGCCCTGTTTGGTCACCACTTCAATGATCTTTCCCTTCTTCGTGTTGAAATTGTAACGCATCCGCTTGGCAGCAAAGTCCTGATCACCACTCTTGAACTGAGGTGTGCCGATCGTCTTGCCGGTTGAGTCGGTCACGCCCTCCGCATAGACCTCTTTCGTGTTCTGGTCAATGATGATGTAAGCTGCCTTCAGTTCAATGTCGCCATAATTGATCTGTGCTTCACCATAAAGGAAAACCTTTTTCTCCTCCACGCTGAATCGGATGGAGTCGCGCGCATGGTACTTTATTTCGGAGGTCAGTTCGGTACCTTTTTTCACAGGTTGCACCACTACGCCTTGCTCCATGGTGGA
>JBFHEW010000372.1:0-3773 GCA_041583955.1 Bacteroidia bacterium
CAGTTAAAAACTGTGTCTTAGAACGGATGCCGAGTGTTGCCATAAATTGCGATATTCGGCATTCTTCGTTTAACAACTACTAGCAGAAAGAAATGGACGGTAACGAATTTAGAAAGTACGCAACGAAACACAGAGGTATCAGTAGCACGACTTACGATAGTGTCATTGGATCGATGACACCTTACATCATCGAAGAGCGTTCTCTCAATGTGGCTCAGATGGATGTTTTCTCACGTTTGATGATGGATCGCATCATCTTTCTCGGAACGGGTATAGATGATACTGTTGCCAACATCATTCAGGCACAATTGCTTTTTCTGGAAAGCACAGATAACAAGAAGGACATCCAGATCTACCTCAACTCTCCTGGAGGTTCTGTATATGCAGGTTTAGGAATTTACGATACCATGCAATATATAGCCCCCGATGTGAGTACTATATGCACTGGAATGGCAGCCTCGATGGGAGCAGTTCTCTTGTGTGCAGGAGCAAAAGGAAAAAGAACAGCTCTTAAGCATTCAAGGGTAATGATCCATCAGCCGCTCGGTGGGGCTTCCGGTCAGGCATCAGACATTGAAATAACCGCACGCGAGATAGCCAAATTGAAGAAGGAGCTTTACGATATCATTGCATCACATTCCGGACAGACCTACGATAAGGTGTGGGAAGATTCTGACCGTGACTATTGGATGACCGCTGATGAGGCGAAAGCTTACGGAATGATTGACGAAGTGCTTGTTAGAACAAAATAAGCTGTAAATTGGGTTCCGGAATCCGGTGCAGGAGCCGGGTCGCGGAATAAAGGAACTGTAAGGAAAATGAAAGCAAGTAAAGACAAAGACCACATCAAATGCTCGTTCTGCGGACGGGATAAACAGGATACGGCAGTACTCATTGCCGGGATCAATGGACACATTTGCGACCGTTGTATTGCACAGGCCTACCAGATCGTGAACGAGGAGTTCGCGAACAAGCAGGATAGGTCGTTGAATAAGTCGCTCAACGTTCTGAAACCGATCGAGATCAAGAACTTCTTGAATGATTTCGTCATCGGTCAGGATCAGGCCAAGAAGGTGCTGGCGGTGGCCGTTTACAATCATTTTAAGCGTTTGGTTCAGAAGCCAGACAAGGACAATGCTGATGTAGAGGTTGAAAAATCAAACATCATTCTGGTTGGACGAACCGGTACAGGAAAGACGCTTTTGGCCCGAACCATTGCCAAAATGCTGAATGTTCCGTTCTGTATTGCTGACGCAACCGTACTGACGGAGAGCGGCTACGTGGGAGAAGACGTTGAAAGCATTCTGAGCCGGTTGCTTCAGGCAGCAGATTACGATCAGGCCGCAGCCGAGAAAGGAATTGTTTTCATTGATGAGGTGGATAAGATAGCCCGCAAAGGAGACAACGCTTCCATTACACGCGATGTGTCGGGCGAAGGTGTTCAACAAGGTTTGTTGAAATTGCTCGAAGGATCCATCGTCAATGTTCCACCACAGGGAGGAAGAAAGCACCCGGAACAGAAAATGGTTGCCATCGATACCAAGAACATCCTTTTCATCTGCGGAGGCGCGTTCGATGGAATTGAAAAGATCATCGCCAAGCGCATGAAGAAACAGACGATCGGATACGCTTCGCATGTTGGCAATCAGGAAATCGATGAAGACAACCTGTTGCAATACATTTCTGCTCAGGACATCAAGAACTTCGGTCTTATACCCGAGTTGATCGGTCGATTGCCGGTTGTCACGCACCTCAATCCGTTGGATGCAGATGCGCTTAAGCGTATTCTTACCGAGCCGAAGAATGCATTGACAAAACAGTACAAGAAACTGTTCAAAATGGATGGTATTGAGCTGGAGATAGAGGAGGAAGTACTTGACTTTGTGGTGGAGAAAGCCACTGAGTTCAATCTGGGTGCTCGTGGGCTACGGTCTATCTGCGAGGCCATCCTCATTGATGCCATGTTCGAACTTCCATCTTCAGATGATAAGCATATTACCATTTCACGTACGTATGCTGAAGAGAAACTGTCCAATTCAACGATGAGTAAGTTGAAGGCTGCGTAGTCTTCAATCGTTCCATAAAAGTAAAAGGCCGCTTTCGAGCGGCCTTTTCAGTTTCAGGATAAAGCGAGGTCAGTTGCACTCATATCCTTGATCTTCGAGCGAGTTGATATAAGCGTTGTACAGTTGAGGAGTGTTGTACACACCTTCTCTACAAACTTCAATGTCGCTGGATCCAGCCTGCGTGCATGTTTGGCACTTTTTGCAAGCTACGGTCGATACGGTAACGGCCAAAAGGGCCATCATCAGAAAATACTTTGATCTCATGATTGTTGTCTTATTGGTTTACACAACAATACAACGATCACCACCAATAATAACTACGTAAAATTTCGTAATTCCTACGAAGTTATTCCTTGTTCTTCGCGCAGTTGATCGGATGTTTTACTTCGTCCATCATGGCTCCAACCAGGAGGCGCAAACACATATCCAAGTTTGGTTTTAAGGTCTGGTGCACTTTTCACATCGTTCCAGATGTTCCCGAATTCATGAAATGCGATCTTGAATAAGTTGTAGGTGTGGATGTTGGAAGTGATGCCATAAACAACCGGGTCAGACTCTTCTTCTTTCTGAAATGTTCCCAGCATCCTATCCCAAATGATGAGGATTCCCGCATGATTCCTGTCTAAATACCGTGGATTGCTGGCGTGATGCACGCGATGATGCGATGGCGTGTTGAGAATCCATTCCAACGGCCCTAACGACTTGATGATCTTGGTATGCACCCAGAACTGGTAGATGAGACTGATTCCCATCATGGTGAACACCATGATCGGGTGGAACCCGATGAGCGGAAGCCACAGCCAGAACACATACTTGTAGAATAATTCGGTCCAACTTTGGCGCAATGCAACCGCCAAATTGTAGTTGACAGAAGAATGATGGTTGATGTGGGCTGCCCATAATATTCGAACGTGATGACTGAGGCGATGATGCCAGTAGAACGAAAAGTCATCGGCAAACAACAGAATGACCCAAGCGTACCATTTATCCATGCCCAAATGTTGCTGTAGTCCGAACACGTTAAACTGGTAGAGATAAAGGAAACCCCCGAACGCCACGAACTTCACACCTACACCGAGTATCAATGAGCCGATTCCCATTCCGATACTGGCCAAGCTGTCCATAGGCTCATGCAGCTTTACCTTTTCCCGATAGCCAACGTAGAATTCAATGAGGATCAACAGTGCAAAACCTGGAACGAAGTATACGGTCACATCATCGGTGAATCCCCAAACTTCAGGTGACCTATAGATTTCTAACAGACTTTTCATCTTGACAAGAACTTAGTTCTTCGAAATTACATCGACTGAACGTGCATGTAATGACAACCGTCATTGGTCATCAAATGTTTGATTTCTATCGTTATCGATCGGAGGCATCAGCGGGGTGTAAATTGATTCTCCACCATCAACAGCCAGGTTCACACCAGTGATGAACGATGCTGCAGGCGATGACAAGAATACCACAGCGGCAGCGACTTCCGCTTCGGTTCCCAACCTGAAATGTTGATTGTTCTTGCCGTAGCCACGCACATACTCCTGAAATTCAGGTGCATAGGTATCCAACCCACTTGAGGCGATGGTTCCAGGTGAAATACTGTTGACACGTACACCATACTTTCCCCATTCATTTGCTAGGCTCATGGTAAGGTTCTGCACACCAGCACGTGCGGCTGCCGAATGCGCCAACATCGGAAATCCGTTCCGG
>JBFHEW010000373.1:0-3773 GCA_041583955.1 Bacteroidia bacterium
ATTCAAACATAAATGGCACCGATAACGTGCTTTCGTTGGATGGGTTCAACAAACGTGTGGGTATTGGAACAATGGCACCTTCCTCTAAACTGGAGATACTCCATAACACGGCAATGAGCAACGGTCTCTACAATTCTTCCAATATTGAGGTGGCCACCAACAACGCCTCCAACCCTTCCATCGGTTTTCATCGCGAAGGGCATTCTGCAACCGCACTGTACCATGCAGGCTACGGAAACAACTCACTCCGCATCAGGAATGCTGATGGATTGGATGCTGCCCTCCTTCATGAGGGAAACGTAGGTAGCTACGGTATTCAGAATCAGAACTCCTTTGTGCAAAGCGCCAATTTCATCATCAGTGGTAGCGGTAGGGCCGATGGAGACTTCCGTGCCCCTATCTTCTACGACCAGAACAACACCGGTTTCTACCTCAATCCGGATAACGTTTCCATCCTCAACGACATCAGACCATCCATCATCTACGACCGCGACAATACCGGATATTACCTCAACCCGAACGGAACGTCAAGGATCTACAACCTGAACACCCTCGCAGGGTTTGACGGACATTATCCGCCAAACAACGCCATCAGAATGACCCCGAACTTCCACTTCAATACGCGTCCGGGTTATGCCCTCATCGTGAACTGGGATAACGGTGCTGTCGGTGGCGGAACACAACAGTTCAGGGTTGGGAATGGTACGGGTACCGATCAGTTCTACGTAAGGGCCGATGGACTTTTCTACGGCAGAAGATTCGTAGACCTTGATGATGGGAACTACTACAGCGACCCTAACTCGGTCTCCTACTTCAACGATATCAGACCGAACATCATCTACGACAGGAACAACACCGGTTATTATTGGAACGGTGATGCCACTTCCAATATGCTTCACACAAGAACCAACGGTGAGCTGTACTACAACAACTGGATACGCCACATGACAGGTAGCCAGTCCGGGCTTTACTGGCAGGAAGGCGTTGGGCAATACTGGCACATTTACCCGAACAATCAGCAGGACATGATCATGCGTACCGGAGCCGGAAACGGAGGGATCATGGGAACCATTGGAGACGCAACAGCCCGTGGGTACATACACTGGACTACCAGCAACGAGATCGGGTTGCTCAACAATGGCAGAGGTTGGCAGCTAAGATCGTATAACGGTGGTGGCGAAATGTATGGCACATGGTACGCCAACGATTTCAGACCATACATCATCTACGACAGAAACAACACCGGCTACTACTGGAATGGCGATGGAACATCGAGAATGTACTATGGTAATTTCAATTACCTGCATACTACCAACAATGATTCGTGGTTCCCATTCACCGGTAATAACTTCAATTATTTCAGAGGCCAGACCTACGCTTGGAACGCGCACTGGTATGACGAAAACAATACCGGATATTATATGAACGCAGACAACACCACAAGATTGGCCTATCTGTATCATGGAATAGGGTCCTATAACGTTGGTGGATGGACAAGCGGACGTATTCAGACTGAGAACACAAGTGACGGGCATCAGTACCATCCTCTTACAGGAAATTGGGGATATGTCGGAACCTCAGGGCAATACTGGTATTACATGTACTCCAGCAACTTCACAAACCCTTCGCAAAGGGAGCTCAAGAGAAACATAACCCCACTCAATAACGCCTCCTACGAGTATGTGATGGAGGATCTGGATAAGATGAAGCCTTCTTTCTACAAGTACAATATCGAAACTGACGAGCTCGAAGCCGGAAACGAACCCAAGTATCGTCCGAACATGCACCTTGGGGTCATTCTGGACGAAGCCCCCGATTACCTTCAGGATCAGGCATTCAGCGGTATTGACATCTATGCATTGGCCACGTTGGGCATTGCAGGCGTAAAACACAACCGTGAAGAGATCAAGCAGATAAAACGATCCGCGTCCGTCATCAAACTGAACGATTTCGGGTCTGAAGTATTGAATTCGAATTCTGTTTGGATAGCTTTTGACGAGGAATTCGCTTCCAAGCTTTCAGATTCAGGCCTTCCTTCTGTGAGCCTCACTCCCAATCAGTTCGGTGTAGAACTCATCGTCACTGAAAAGACAAGAACCGGTTTCCGCGTGGAGCAGCAGGGATCGGGGGGCGTATCGTTCGATTGGATGGCCATGGCCAAAGTATCCGTTGAAAAAGAGGACAACGACACCCCAACTATCGATACGCAGCTGGCAAGCCAGCTCAAGGTAGACGAAGCTAAAAAGGCCCGTATCCGCGCATACTGGGAAGAACAGAAGAACCTTGGGCAGACCGAACATGCACGGCAAGCAGCCGAACACGAACGCGTAGTGGAGACTGGAAAGGCGGCTCAATTCGCCACACAGGAGGCAGACCAGACCGAGCACGAAGCTCCTGACGGCAATTATCTTCCGGCTTCAAAGGTGGATTCACCGACCGAAAACACCGAAGACCCTTCTCCAATGCACTATACCCCGAAAGAAAGTGACCCTCTGAAGGAGGATTGATTCATCGAACAGCTATAAACTGAGAAACAAGGCCGATGGTAAAAAACCATCGGCCTTGTTCTTCTATCACATTAATCTGAACGCGTAGTGAGAACCACCGTTTCTCCGTTGACAACCACCGTGACCCTCTCGCAATGGCTGGGATAGGTCAACGTATAGGGGTCAAGACCGTTCCAAGCGGTTCGGCTGGTTTCTGAGAGCACCACCGAGCATTCCTGAATTCCGGAGGCGCTGTAGCGTGTCATCACAACCCCATGTTCGTGTGGCACGAGTGCGAACCACGAGCCAGCGCTTTCTCCGGCCAACCACTGTGCCGTGATCGGTACAGTTGCCGGCCGTTCGGGTTCGGGTATCACATTCCGGAACAAGGAATCGGGCAAGGCACTCAATTGCTCCTTGGTGGCCTCTGCATCGAGGTCCAAACATCCCGGAACCTTGGTCCAATGGTACAATGCGGAGAACGGATATAAGGTAGTGGGTGTGATCATCGGCACTACTGATAATCGCAAGGCATGTGCCCAATGGGGCGCTCCTGCCAAAATGATCTGCCGCACGAACCGCGAGCAGTTGGAACCATCCATCTCGAACGGACCGTATGGTAGCATGCCCTGCATCTGCACTTCCTTGGCCATGGCATAGGCACGTTGAAAGTCGATACGGACGTAGCTCGCATACAGCGGTCCGGAGGCATGAGTACTCGGATTGGAATGCACTTCGCACAGGATGGCATCGAGGTTCAAAAGCTCCTTTCCATCCGCAACGGCCATGGTGGACAAGGTGAGGCCGTGGTCTGTACTGGCATCCCTCACCCTCCCCATACCGACAGGGGTATGGTATCGGCCAAAGTCGAAATAGTGGCACGAACCGTCAGCCCCGTTCACCAACACCAAGGCCGCATGACCTACGCGGTAAAAACCACCATCATTGATGCCCAGTCCGCGTAGGAAATTGTCGTAACCGTCTCCGGCCTCCTTTGCCCATGCCTTGGGCCATGCCAATGCAATGACATACCCCGAAAAAGACGCAGAATCATCCGCCACCACCCGTGTTGCACTGACGCGCCCACCCATTGCGAGCTGCAGCACGCAAACCACCAGAAGCATCCGTTTAGCACCTCTCATCCGTACATAGTTCCGATGAAAATCCGAGAATGTCTGTGACTTCTGTCATGGATGGTCAATAGAGATTCCTGCCTGAACAGAAGTCTGCGCTGTTGGTTTGCTCGGGTTATCATTAATTTCGCTGCATGCTAAAATACACAGCAGA
>JBFHEW010000374.1:0-3764 GCA_041583955.1 Bacteroidia bacterium
CACTCTTTGCTTTGGTTCTTACCAATGCGTTGCAAGCCTTCAATATTCTGCTGCAGGTAGGAGCGGGCACAGGGCTCATTTTCATTCTGCGTTGGTTCTGGTGGCGTATCAGCGCTTGGACAGAGATCAGCGGTATGGTCATTTCCTTTGTTGTGGCCATTGTTCTCGAGGTCATTGCTCCCGATCTTGTTCCTGCCGATTACAAGTTGGTGCTAGGTGTCGGAATCACCACCTTGGGTTGGTTGACGGTAACGTTCCTGACCAGACCGGAGTCGGAGGAAACCCTTAGGGGATTTGCCAAGCACGTGAATCCGACTGTCGGCTGGAAAGCCTACCGTACTTCAGGAAACGTGGCCAGCGGAAACCTTCCGTTGCAGATACTCGGTATGTTCTTAGGTTGTGTTGTGGTCTATACCGCGCTCTTTGCCACTGGGTCTTTCATTTATGGCAATATGATCTCCGGTGCAATCCTTGGCGGAGTATCGGCCATTTGTCTGGTGCTCTTGGCCCGGCTCTGGCGGAGGTTCTAAGAGCTCTGCCATTTCTTGCATGTTAAAAGGATGAAAAAAAAGCCCGTAAAGATCGATCTTCACGGGCTTTCAATTGTACAAATTCGACCCTACTTGAGAATCATCACCTGCCGAAGCAGATTCATTTCGCTATTGAAGAAACGGATGGAGTAGAGGCCGTTGCTAACACCCTGGAGGTCTATGGTCGTATTATTCGTCACGTTTCCTTCTGAATGGATCATCTGGCCCATGGCGTTGAAAATACTCACTTCCATTGGCTCAAGTGCATTGGTTATCAGATTGAAAGTTCCGTTACTTGGGTTCGGATAAACGATCAAGGTGTTTTCATTTTCCTCGGCATGCTCAATATCCACCGTGATGATGTTGTAGCACGCAGATGTGTCACTGCATCCGCTTTGGGTCACAACTACCGCATAACTGCCAGATGCACTTGCTACAAATGTTTGGTCTTCTGCACCAGGAATAGCGACTGAACCGTTGTCGCAGTCAAGCCATTGATACGTGGCTCCAGCAAGCATAGCTCCGAGTTGATTTCCGTTAACGACCACCGAGGTATCCGGAAGGTCAAGAACCGTTACCTCAACCGAATCGCTGGATGCGCAGAGGGTCATTGAGTTCACACCTGTCACCGTGTAATAACCACTTTGCGTTGGAACAAACGCCACGCCATCCAACACATTATTGTTCCACGTGTACTGATCCGCTCCACCTCCGGTAAGCGTGACCTCGGCACCCGAACAAACGGTCTGCGTTGATGCGTTTGCCACTACGTTCGGTAGGGCATTTATTTCAATGTCTGTTCCATTTGCCGAACCAATGGCTGGAGTTGCTGATGAAACCACACGGATCCTGTAACCTGTTCCGGTCAATGTGTTCAAAGGAATTTGAACAGGAATGGTTCCCGAAGCATTGGAAACGATCGATCCGATGTCTGTTGAAGAGGTGAAGTCGCCATTGGCATCAGAAAGTTGTGCTGTAAAGGTGTTGGTTCCACTGAAACCACCTACTGCATTGAAATCCACCGTGGTCGACTCCCCGGCACAGAGACTGAGGGTTGAGACTGCCGTGGTCGTTATTTCGATGCACGGGTCTTCTTCGAGCGCCAATAGACCGACATTGTCTGTCACTGTTCCACCGATATTAACGGACGAACCTCCGATACCGTCCGATCCAGCCACACCCGTAGGTGTACCTGTGCCACCGGAACCGGCAAGGCCTCCCATGCCCGCATTGAATGTCGATCCGCTCCTGTTTACCGTGGAATTGCTTGCGAAAATGCCATATGCAGTGCCTCCCGCACCACCACCGCCACCACCGCTATTGCCACCATTACCACCGTTACCGCCATTGCCGCCCGGTTCAGAATCGCCATCGCCATTCCCTCCGTTGCCACCGATTCCACCTGGGGTTCCAAGCCCACCGTTACCGCCATCGGCACCGTTGCCTCCAACACCAATGTTGAATTCGCAATCAATGAAGGCGCAGTTCGATGATAGCATGAATACGGCAGCGCTGTTTCCTCCGGACAATCCACCGGTACCTGCAGTCGGTGCGGCAATTCCACCGGAACCGCCACCGCCTCCACCGGCACCGTAAGAGTCGGTTCCGTCATCGCAACCGCCCGACCCTCCACCGCCACCGCCACCGGTACCGTTAGCGCCCAACGTACCATTGGCGCCTGACAAAGCGGTCCAATACATACCTGTAACATTGGCAGCGGAGGTCGCTCCTGAACCACCAACCCCATGCACGGTCTGGCCGTCAGCTCCGTTACCGCCCGGGTTGCAGGTTCCGCCACCGTTTCCGCGGTAACCATAGCCGTTGGTTACAAAAACGGCTGCATTCGAACCGTTCAATCCTGCCGTTGCGTTGAAGTTCGGAAATCCGCTACAATTGCTGTCCATGTATCCGCCTCTGCCGCCATTACCACCGGCCGTGTTCGAGAATCCCGGAGTTGTGGCTCCAGCACCACCTGCACCCGAATCGTCATCGTTGCAGCTGGTGTTGAACTCATCCGCATTCCCGCCATTGGAGCCGTTTACCCCGGCTACTGTCGCGTTGGTTCCAGGGGTTCCGACTGTTCCATTGGCACCTGCGCCTCCTTGAACCGTTACCCGTTGTAGTGTCAATGCGGTGCTGTTGGTGACATGGATCCCATATGAGCTTTTACCGGGAGTGGTGGCGTCTGGTCCAATGATCTCAAGGTCGGACAGTAAGGTGGGCACGGTAATGGCATCGGCTTTTATGGTGTAGAACTCACCATTTCCGGCAAGACCTCCTGTAATGGTAGTCTGTCCTGTCGATGCCCATTGTGCATCAAATCCACCCCACAGATTGATTCCTGGAATCAATTCCACTATTTCCTGATAGGTTGCATTGGCGCTGATACGGACATCAGAAAATCCTTCTGTGGATGCTCTGTCCATTCCATAGCTTATGGTTGCGCATGGACTTGGTTCTGTACCGCAAGCGGCATCATCTATGCCGTTCAAGCCATCTACGTGAATGATGAACGAACAGCTTTGCTGCGCAAAAGAGTGAAGAGGAAGTGCAAAAAGCAGGAAGATGGAGAGTAGTCGTAGTTTTTTCATGCGATCCATGGGTTTAGGTTGTAAATATCTGCTTTACCGATCATTCGGGCCAATGCAATTCGAAAAGTCACTGTAATTTATTGTCTGACCGTTTGGTCAACTAAAAAATCATGCTTTATTTTGACTGACCGTTCAGTCAATTAAAATCCAATGTCACCCAGATCACCAGAACAATTTGCTGAGATACGCGAAGAGCGTAAGCAACAGATACTGAGTGCCGCACTGCATGTGTTCGCGCAGGACAGCTATCATGGAGCTTCCATTGCTGCTGTGGCAAAGCGAGCCAACGTTTCCAAAGGGTTGATCTATAATTATTTCGAAAGCAAGGAATCGTTGCTTAAAACGCTCGTTGCTGACCTGTTCGAAGAAATGATGGAACTGATGGCGTTGGATGCCGATAAGCCATTGGACAGGGAGGGTTTTATTCGTATCATCGAACTGAGCATCAACGAGGTGGTTCAGAATCCTCAACGCTGGAAATTATACATGTCGCTCTCGTTTCAGCCAGATGTAACACCGATATTGTTGGAGGAAATATTACCCAGAATGCAGCCCTTCATGGTATTGATGAGTGATTATTTTGTCCGGAATGGACATGAGGACCCTTTGGCCATGATGCGCTACTACTCGGCTGTGCTCGATG
>JBFHEW010000375.1:0-3719 GCA_041583955.1 Bacteroidia bacterium
CCTTATCCGGAAACCATTTTCAAGAATGTGGTAGAATTGGAGCCGGGCACGTGGTTCAAAGTTCAAGGTTCAAACATTCAAAGAGGAACGTTTTGGACTATACCAAAACCAACGGCTCCCAAAACAAAACTCACTTACGAACAGGCCCAGCAGAAACTGCGCGAGTTGATGGAGCGGTCCGTTCAGCGCAGAATGATTGCTGACGTGCCCTTAGGTTCGTTTCTAAGTGGCGGCATCGATAGTTCCATCATTGCTACGTTGGCTGCCAGACAAACGGATAAACTCAACACGTTTTCCATCGGTTATGCTGATGAACCGTTGTTTGACGAAACGCATTATGCGGAGGCCGTTGCCAAGAAGATAGGATCGAACCACACGGTTTTCAAACTGACGAATGCAGACCTCTATGCCGATCTGCATGACGTGCTCAATTATATCGACCGCCCGTTTGCCGACTCCTCCGCCCTACCCGTTCATATCCTCTGCAGACATACACGAAAACACGTGACCGTTGCCCTTTCGGGCGATGGTGCTGACGAACTCTTCTCCGGTTATAACAAACACGCAGCAGAATTCAGAGCGCGGAACCTTGGGCTGAAAGAGCAGTTGGTTGCCGCGCTCAGACCGCTTTGGTTTCTGTTGCCTGCATCGAGAAATTCTGCCTTCGGCAACACGGCAAGGCAACTTCAGAAATTCAGCCAAGGGGTAGCGCTTGGGGCCAAAGACCGATATTGGAACTGGGCCAGCTTCAATAACGAGGTCGAGCAGCTTATGAGAACGGATAGCTTTGACCGACTTGAACTCCAGAACAGAAGAAACAGACTCACATTGGAACTAGGCACAACGAACGATCTGGACGAAGTGCTCTACACCGACCTGCATCAAGTATTACGGAACGATATGCTCACCAAGGTCGACCTGATGAGCATGGCAAACAGCTTGGAGGTACGTGTACCTTTCTTGGACCACGAGGTGGTCGAATTCGCCTGTTCCCTTCCAGAACACTACAAGATAACCGCCAGCATACGCAAGCGCATCCTTCAGGAAACGTTCAGACCCGATCTACCGGAAATGTTGTTCAATAGACCGAAACACGGTTTTGAGGTACCCCTGCTCAATTGGTTCAAAGGAGAATTGAACGGATTGATAAAGGACGACCTGTTGAGCAAGAAGTTCATTTCTGAGCAGCAACTGTTCCATTGGTCGGCAATTGAAATGTTACTCAACAAATTACACTCCAGCGACCCTGGCGATTCGGCAACGCACGTTTGGAATCTCATTGTTTTTCAAACGTGGTGGAAAAGGTATATTCGCCACTGACCAATGCCAAGAATCCTCAGAATAGCGAACCGTTTCAACCTGGGCGGACCAACATTCAATGTTGCGTATCTCACCAAATACCTCCCAGACGATTATGAGACCCTTCTGATAGGTGGAGACAAGGAAGAGAATGAGGCCAGCTCGAGTCATATTCTGGCCGATCTTGGAATTACACCCATCATTGTTCCCGAAATGCAGCGTGAAATAAGCCTTGGTGTGGACATGGCTGCATATCGGGCCATTGAGAAGATCATTGACGACTTCAAACCGGATATTGTACATACACATGCATCAAAACCAGGTGCCATTGGCAGATTGGCGGCTCACAACCGAAAGGTACCTGTGATTGTACACACATTCCACGGCCACTACTTCCACTCTTACTTCGGTAAGCTTAAGACCAACATGTTCAAGCAGATCGAGCGTTCGTTGGCCAAAAGAACATCCAAAATAGTGGCCATCAGCGACATCCAGAAACATGAACTTTCTGTGGAACATAGAATTGCGCCACCAGAGAAGTTTGCAGTCATACCTCTTGGTTTCGACCTGGATCGTTTCAGGACCGACACCGAAAGGAAACGTCAGGAATTCAGAACTGAATTTAACATCAATGAGGACGAGATAGCTATTGGCATCATCGGTAGATTGGTAGATGTGAAAGACCATCGGTACTTTCTGAGATTGGTACGGAACGTGTTGGACCGAACGAAGAAAAAGACGCGGTTCTTCATCGTTGGAGATGGTGAAATGCGTCAGGAGCTGGAGTCCTATTGCACGGAGTTGAACATAGCGTTCAACACTTTTCCAGACTACAGTCCTGGCAACGCCCCTCTCACTTTCTGCTCTTGGAGGACAGATATCGATCGCATCAATGCCGGGCTTGACATGGTTGTACTCACATCAAAGAATGAAGGTACCCCGGTCAGCCTGATTGAAGCGCAGGCCAGTGGAACACCGGTCGTCTCTACCAATGTAGGAGGGGTTGAAAACGTGGTAGAACACGGAACAACCGGCCTGTTGGCTGAATTTTCGGATGAGGAAAAGATGACCGGACACCTACTCCAGTTGATTGAGGATGAAAACATTCGACTGACGATGTCGAAAAACGGCTGGGACCACGTTGGAGAACGCTTCCATTACACCCGATTGACCAGTAATATGGATAGACTGTATCGGTCACAGTTACGGTGAAGTCAATTCTGAACTTAACGTTAGATAATTCGATTAAATTTGCACAAACCCAAAGATTGAATGCAGATTAGGGTACTCTTCCTACTACTTCTTGTTTCATTAAGCTCTTGCGATAGGTATCTGAATCGCAGTATCATGCTTCGTACAGGCAAGGACTATCCTTATTCAATGTTCGCTGATGTTCAGGATAAGGAATACCGTTTGGCGGCAGATGACCGCATTGCGGTACGGATGTTCACCAATGATGGGTCTGGGCTCATCAACGTGGCCGCGGGTGGTGGAAAGGTATTGGTAGGAGGCGGAACGACTCTGGACATTAAAATTGAATCTGACGGATTTTCCAAATTGCCTCTTTTCGGTCGCGTTTATCTTGAAGGGCTGACCATCCGGCAGGCCGAAATGCTTATTGAAGATAAATTCGCTGAATTCTACAACAATCCATTTGTCCTTTTGGAGGTGAGCAACAAGCGCGTCATGATATTTGCAGGAAACAATACCTCCGTGGTGCTGCTGGAAAATGACAACACTACCTTGTTTGAAGCCCTTGCAATGACGGGAGGATTGCCAGAGGACGGAAAGGCCGACAGGATAAAGCTGATCCGTGGAGAATTGAAAAACCCGGAAGTGTATCTGATAGACCTCTCGACACTATCAGGTATGCAGAATGCCAATCTGGTACTACAGGCAAACGATATTATTTACATTGAGACCAGGAAAGGACACATGAGAAAGATCATGCTGGAAGTAGCTCCGTACCTGGCCGCAGTGACCACGCTCATCAACACCGTAGCTATTGTAACCCAACTGAGAGCCATTGCAAACCGGTAAGAAGAAAATATCGGCCATCAACGATGAATTCGACCTGGGTCTTTTCATCTCTATCGTTAGAAAGAGTCTAATACCGACATTGCTCATTTTCGGTACGTTTGCTCTTGGTGCATACTTCTATCTGAAGTACACGCAGCCCATCTATCTATCGGAGGCAACGGTCCAGCTCGGACAGGATACCCGAACCAACGCACTGCTGCAGTCCACCAATATCCATGAGCAAAGTATTCATCAGGAGATTGAACTATTACGTTCACCGGTTTCGATTGGCGAGTCATTGTCCAAATTACCATTGGATGTAAGCTACATGATCAAAGGCGAGATACTGAGTTCGGAACTGTATCAGACCTGCCCATTCAAAATTCACTACGAGGTACTTA
>JBFHEW010000376.1:0-3702 GCA_041583955.1 Bacteroidia bacterium
ATTTTCTTCTTCAACAGAAAGGAACGATTCCTACAACAGGAAAAAGCCATGGAATTGGTGAAGATCCTGGACACGCAGGTGACCAAGAAACGTGCTGAAATGGACAGCATGGAAGCCATTCTTACAGGCATCAGGCAGAACTACGGCATTCTCGACTATGCCCTCCAGACCGAATACGCAACAGAAAGATATCTGGAAGTGATATCCACTCCGAGCAGAAAGATGAATGCGAAAGAGATAGAGCCACTGTTGGATGCCTTGAAGGAGAAAGGTGGCGAATTCATGGCGCTGAATGAACACCTCTGGCGCGTAAGAGGCGGCTACAATGACCTGAAAGAGCAGTTGGAGGCTGCCCAACGTGACGTGGAGAAGAACCTGACCTATTGCAACGTGATCACCAACCCGGTTGTGGCAGATAAGAAAAGTTACCCCATAAGATGGTTGATCGTAGTGGTGTCTGTGCTATCGACATTGCTTCTTTCCGTGCTGTTTTTGAGCATTGCGGAAAACATCCGTGGAGAAAAAGAAAACTAGTATTCAGACTTTGATAGGTGCTATCCAAAGATCGCTGGCAAGCTCAAGATCCATTTATTGGGTCGGAGGTGGCTTTGCGGTCCTCAATGCGATACTGATAGCCCTTGAATTCTACTATGCCCCTATCCTACCCGTTCTGCTGGTAGTGATGTTGCTGGCCTTGTTTGCATTGGACAAGCTCGTGTTGCTTATCGTGTTCCTCACCCCGTTGTCTGTCAACCTTACAGATATCGGGCTAGGTGTTGGAATGACCATACCCACCGATCCGTTACTCTTCGGAGTGTTGCTCATTTTCCTTCTGAAATTGTTTGCGGAAAGGAGATTTGACAAAGGCATTGCCGACCATCCGGTTACGCTGGCCATTATCGTTAACCTTACATGGATCGGCATCACCACCATCACCAGCGAAATGCCGTTGGTTTCGCTTAAATTCTTCGTTTCAAGGCTGTGGTATGTAACGGCCTTCTTCTTTGTAATGACCCAATTGTTTCGCGATTTCAAGAATGTGAAGCTGTTCCTGGCCATGTACATCACCTCATTCGTGGGCATCATCTGTTATACCATCATTCACCATAGTATGTATGGTTTTCTGGAGCAGCCCGCGCATTGGGTCATGTCTCCATTCTTCAACGACCACACTTCGTACGGAGCCGTACTTGCCATGTTCTATCCTCTTTTGATAGGACTCACTTTCAGTAGCAACTACAGTCGAAGCTGGAAACTCCTGTTCTTGGGTATTCTTCTGCTTTTCAGCGTTGCCCTTATTCTCTCCTACACACGCGCAGCGTGGGTAAGCCTTGTAGGTGCATTGGGTGTTTACCTCGTCATGCGTTTCCGTATCAGGTTCATCACCATCATGGCATTGGGAAGTGCTTTCCTTATTGCGTTGTTCCTATCGTGGGATACGATCATTATGAAATTGGAGAAGAACCGCCAGGATTCATCGGCAGAATTGACCGAGCACGTGCAATCCATCACCAATATTTCTACAGATGCTTCCAACTTGGAACGACTGAACAGATGGAGTGCTGCATGGCGCATGTTCAAAGAGCGCCCGTTCGTGGGGTGGGGTCCTGGAACCTACATGTTCCAATACGCTCCGTTCCAACTTTCGGATGAGAAGACGAGGATCAGTACGAACGCTGGCGATGCCGGAAATGCCCACAGCGAATACATCGGTCCGCTTTCAGAGTCAGGAGTTTTCGGTATGGTGTCGTTCCTCATGGTGATCATCTGCGTGATCTACTATGCGGTGATGCTTTACCCGAGAATACGGAACGAAGAACATCGGATGTACATGGTGAATCTCTTTTTGGGATTGGTAACCTACCTGATACACGGGTTCCTCAATAATTTCCTTGATACGGACAAGGCCTCTGCTCCATTCTGGGGATTCATTGCTGCCATTGTTGCGTTTGAGGTGTATCTCCTCAAGGAGCAGACCGAAAAGGTAGAGGAAACGGAACTACTTGAACCGGGTGGTGAGTAGAGCAATATCATCCACGTAAGGCATCTGGCCTTTGTGGTTGCGAAGCAGCTTCACAATATTCTCGTTGATCTCTCTGACCGGGTTGTGCTGATTATCAAGCAATACCAACTCCAATCTGCTTTCACCGAATTCGCGCTCACGCATGTTCTCAAGTTCAACCACACCATCCGTGTAGCACGTGATCACAGAATCGGGATCCAATATCACCACGCCTTCCCTTATGGATGGCAGATCGTCAAGCATCCCGAGTCCGGGACACCCGGTTGATAGCGCACTGGTGGTATTGTTCGAAACGAGTATCGGAGGATTCTGACCAGCATTGACGTACTGAAGCACCCGTGTGACCGAATTGTATTTACCGATGAAAATGGTGATGAACTTCTCGCCCATGGCAGAATTCAGCACCTTCTGATTGAGTTCTTGAACAAGATCGGTGAGAGACGTCTGTTGATTGAATAACGCCCGGAGATTGGCCTGAAAATTCGACATCAACAATGCCGCAGAAACCCCTTTGCCCGAAACATCTGCCATGCAGAACGCGATCTCATTGTCGCTCAGTTGAATGAAATCGTAGTAATCGCCACCAACATCCTGATGCGGCTTGTGGTAGGCTGCCATTTCAATCCTATCGTTGTGCGGCAACTTACTCGGAAAGAGCATATTCTGCATTTCGGAGGCCAGTTCCATCTCACGCTTCATCCCTGCTCTACGAAGGTTTTCCTTGAACAAACGTTTGTTCTCAATGGAAACCATAATGATGTTGGCCAAGGTCTGAATGAACGGAATGTGCCGCGTTTTAGTGTTCTCGATCAGGTCCTCATTGATGTCGCCAGCAAGCAGATACGCCAAAGGCTGATTCTTATGAAGTATCGGAATGATCACATCAAACTGTCCGAAATACAGATCTCCTGTTTTCTTGTTCTCCTGCACCTCCAGCACATTCAGAAGTTCTCCTTCAAGCTTAGGCAACGGTACGCCAGGCATGAGTCCATGCGCAATGGATTGCTCCCACTCTTCATCAAGCGTGTAGAAAAGAAGCCGCCCTATGTTGAGTTGATTCCGAAGTACGAATTCAAAGATCTTCAACAATTGCTCTCGGGAGAAATTGTTGTTGATGGCATTGGTGATCTCCAGCAACGAGTTAAGCTTGAGGTTTTTCAACTTCAAGGCTGAGTTCGCAATCTTGAGGGTCTCAAGAATGATCTGCTCGTTTTTGTTCTTGCTGATGCTGGTCAAGAGTTCATGTTAATGCAACGAAATTTACGAAGCATTTGAACCCAATGTTCAACTATTAGACCAATCAGTATAACAATATGACTAATTCAGACATTGATCGGTCACGTACGCGAAACACCTACCCCTTTAATTCCTTTATGATGGAAGGCAATTGTTTGATGAGTGCCAATTCCTTCATTTTTTCACGTGCTTCCCTTACGGGACTGCCGAAATAAGTAATGCCTCCTTTCAACGATTTGGCCAGACCAGATTGTCCCAACACTACCGCCCCTTTACCGATGGTGAGGTCTTTCTGAACCCCTACCTGCCCCCAAAGGATCACATCATCTTCTACATTCACTACTCCAGCAATGCCTACCTGCGAAGCAAAAAGACAGTTCTTTCCTACAACCGTATCGTGTCCTATCTGCACCAGATTATCGATCTTGGTTCCCTGCCCTATC
>JBFHEW010000377.1:0-3700 GCA_041583955.1 Bacteroidia bacterium
CCACCTATCGCCTTGGCAGACCCTACGGACCCTAACACGAATGCCAACCCGCTGATAACCAGAACCTACACCCTCATTGTACAGGACAACATCGGGTGCGAGGCCACCGACCAGATGACCTTGACGGTGAATCCGTTGCCACAGGCCAGTGCCGGACCGGACCACGAGGTGTGCATCGGAGAAAGTGTGGTGCTGCAAGGATCGGGCGGGATCAGCTATCAGTGGTCGCCAGCCATTGATCTGGACGACCCGACCGCCCAACTTCCGATCTCGACCCCAACGAGCGGATTGACCTATACGCTCACGGTGACGGACAACAACGGCTGTGTGAACACCGATGAGACGACTGTGACGGTGAATCCGCTGCCGGTGGTCGAAGCCGGACCGGACAGCATGATCTGCCAGAATGCCACGGTGGTCCTGCAGGCCAGCGGAGCGGCCAGTTACCTGTGGAGTCCGCTGGTAGGACTGAGCGACCCGCAGAGCGCCACCCCAGAAGCATCACCGTTACAGGAAACGACCTACTTCGTTACCGGAACAGACGCCAACGGCTGCGTCAACATCGACTCGGTCAGCATCAGCATCTTCTCGGTTCTTGCAGGGCCCGACAGCATCGTTTGTCTGAACGATAGTGTTTTGGCATTTGTGAGTGATGGTGCGAGTTTCGTTTGGAGCCCGGAAGAGGGAGTAAGCGACCCCAATTCGGCCTCGCCATATCTTCATCCAGAGGTGAGCACTGTTTTCACAGTAACAGCTACCAGTGCATTCGGATGCGAGGCATCTGCCGATGTGAACATAGGTATCCTGACCTTGCCAATTGCCGGATTCACCGCTGCATTTGAACCTACTTGCGATGGGATCTATGCTGCTTTTGAGAACAATTCCGAAAACAGCGAATCCTACTTCTGGTCTTTCGGGCATGGAGGAACATCAAGCGAATTTGAACCGATCCACAATTTTGCGCCAGGACAAGGAAGCGTCATCACACTCATTACATACAATAACGATAGTCTGTGTGTTGATACGGTGGTGGTTGATTATTCAGGTCAATGGTTCGGAAACGATACGGTTGACATACAGTATGCAACCGCATTCACACCGAATTTCGATGGCATCAATGATTGCTTCAAGCCCGGCTTTGATGGTCGGTTCAGCGATTGCTACGATCTTCAGGTGTTCAATAGGTGGGGGGCTTTGATCTTCGAGTCTACCGCTGGGCAGAATCATTGCTGGGACGGTCGTACCAAGGGAGGCAAGCGATGCGAACAAGGAACCTATTATTACATGGTATCTTTGAACGGATATGAGAAACATGGGTACGTAACCCTGATTTATTAAATAGAGACGGAATGCATAGAACGAGTTTCAGGAATCTGCTGTTTATTGTTCTCTTTTTGTGCGTACATATTCTGCCTTCGAGGGCAGACAACGGTCCCAGGTTCGTAGAGAACAAGGGGCAGCTACCGAGCCAAGTGTCTCACAAACTGCGCGTTGCCAATTCAGATGTCTATTTTGAGAAGGACCGACTGACCTTCAATATCTACGCTCCGCATTTGCTGGATCAGCACGACCATGATCATGACCACGCCCACGGGACCGATCTTGTCGGCCATGCTTACCGCATGAGGTTTGTGGGCGCCAATGCTCAGGCTTCCATTGAGTCGGCTGGAATTCGACACGCTGATTATACGAATTACATTACGGCAGATCATTCCGTGGGACATGTGCGATCGTTCGATAGGATACGCTACTCAGGAATTTATCCTGGAATCGATATCGACTACTTCGGGATGAACGGGAATCTGAAGTACGATGTGATCATTGCCGCTGGTGCAGATGCCAATGTGTTCCAAATGGATTACGAAGGAGCAGATGCGGTGTATTTGCAGGATGGCAAGCTGGTAGTGGTCAACAGTTTCAATGCCGTTGAGGAAAGCATTCCGTTGGCATACCAGACCATCAACGGAATCAGGCAAAAGGTGGAATGCAGATATGTACTGAAAGGAACAACGGTTTCGTTCGAGTTTCCCAATGGATATGATATCGACCAGCAGTTGGTCATTGACCCAACCTTGGTTTTTTCAAGTTACTCCGGTTCAACGGCAAATAACTTCGGCTTTACAGCCACCTACGATCAGAACGGAGCACTCTACGGTGGTGGTATCGCCTTCGGACTCGGCTATCCTACAGTTGTCGGGTCCTACTCGGTAGGATACAATGGTGGCACCATCGACATGGCCATTTCCAAGTTTTCGCCTGATGGTACCACCCTTATCTATTCTACATATCTGGGAGGCAATAATACCGATGTGCCTCATAGTATGATCGTGAACAGCCAAGGACAGCTCGTGATTCTCGGAACCACCAGTTCGCTGAATTATCCTACGAGTACGGGTGCTTATGATGTGACTTTCAATGGCGGAACTCCCGTTAACTACGCAAGCAACGGAACCGACTTTCAAAATGGGTCTGATATTGTTGTCACCATCCTAAGTGCAGATGGATCTGCTCTGGTCGGCTCCACGTTTTTCGGTGGTTCGCTAAACGATGGGTTGAACGGAAACACAACGCTGAGCTATAACTACGGGGATATTTTCAGGGGTGAGGTTGTTGTTGATGCCTCGGATAACATCTACATAACCTCGAGTACCGTTTCATCCAATTTCCCTACAACGGTAGGCGCCATTGATCAAACGCTGGGTGGTGCACAGGATGCCATCTGTGCTAAATTCAACAGTAACGTTTCTTCGCTGCTCTGGAGCACGTATTTGGGGGGAAACGGTGCCGATGCCGGTTACTCGCTCAAGCTCAATTCTACTGGCGACATCTATTTTGTAGGTGGAACAGTTGGGCAGAGTTTTCCTATTGTTGGAAATACGCTTCATACCACGTATCAGGGTGGAACGGTAGATGGATACGTGGCCCATATATCAAATGATGGAACTACTCTTTTGGGAAGTTCTTACATCGGCACTTCTTCTTACGATCAGGTTTATTTCGTGGAAGTCGATTCGAATGATGATGTCTACCTCTACGGTCAATCGGTAGGAGGGAATTACCCGGTTACAGGAGGGGTTTATTCAAACCCGAACAGCGCTCAGTTCATTCAAAAACTGTCACCCGATCTCTCCAGTTCCGTTTTTTCGACCGTTTTCGGTAGTGGCAGTTCGGGCGTGAACATCTCGCCAACGGCTTTTCTTGTAGATAATTGCCAGCGCATTTTCATTTCAGGATGGGGCGGTGGAACCAATAACGGTTGGAATGCTGCCACGGGCAATACCAACGGAATGGCAACAACATCCGATGGTGAGCAATTGACGACCGATGGAAGCGATTTTTACTTCATGGTGCTCGAAGCGGATGCTGCCTCGCTGCTGTATGGGTCTTATTTTGGAGGTAATGGGGTTCAGGAGCATGTGGATGGTGGTACCAGCCGGTTCAATAAGGATGGCGTTATCCATCAGGCCGTATGTGCCGGTTGTGGAGGCAGTAATGCCTTTCCGACCACGCCTGGTGTAGTTTCCAATATCAATGGCAACAGCTGCAACCTCGGAGTGATCAAACTCGACCTTGGGGTCTCCGTGGTGGATGTGGAAATCGATGGGTCGGTCTTACCATCGCAATGTCTGCAGGTTCCGGCCACCATAGATTTTCAAGCGAACGTGCTTTTGGCCGATGAGTTCGAATGGTTCTTTGGAGA
>JBFHEW010000378.1:0-3695 GCA_041583955.1 Bacteroidia bacterium
AAACGCTGACGCAAAACCAAGAGAACAGTAAAACTCCCTTGAGTATCATTGAAAAGCCCCATCATGGGGCTTTTTTTATGTTCAATGGTTTTGTAAAGGCTTTTTAGGTGCTATACCCCATTTCATTTCAGGGGGTGTGAAGAAAAAGTTGATAATTATCTTTTGAAGGCTCCTTTGAACACATACCTTTGCGCTGGAAAATCACAAAACCCACTATTTCGCACGAATCATGAAGATAAAACTGGAATACATTTGGCTGGATGGCTATGAGCCGACTCAGAATATGAGGTCTAAGACCAAAGTTGAAGAACACGAAGATTTCAAAGGAACCTTGGAAGAGATCGGAAACTGGTCTTTTGACGGTTCTTCTACAAAGCAGGCAACTGGAGATTCATCTGACTGTATGCTTAAGCCAGTGGCCATCTATCCTGACCCGGCAAGAGAAAACGGTTGGTTGGTGATGTGCGAGGTGATGAATGCAGATGGTACACCCCATCCATCCAATGCCCGTGCAACGATTGAAGACGAGAATGATGATTTCTGGTTCGGATTCGAGCAGGAATATTTCATCATGGATACGGAAACAGAACTTCCATTGGGTTTCCCAAGAGGAGGTTTCCCTGGTCCGCAAGGTCAGTACTACTGTTCTGTTGGTGGTAGATATACCAAAGGTAGAGACATGGTAGAGGAGCACGCTGATCTATGTATTGCTGCCGGTCTGAATTTCGAAGGGATCAACCAAGAGGTGGCTTCTGGACAATGGGAGTTCCAATTGTTTGCAAAAGGAGCCAAGAAGGCCGGAGACGAGATCTGGATCGCTCGCTATCTACTTGATAGATTGACAGAGAGCTACGGATACTACATTGAGTATCATCCGAAGCCGATCAAAGGAGATTGGAATGGATCAGGTATGCACGCCAATTTCTCAAATACACTACTCAGAACATGTGGTTCTAAGGAGACTTACATGGCTGTTTGCGAAGCCTTCAGACCTGTAAGACAGGATCATATCGATGTATATGGTGCTTACAATGAGGAAAGATTGACTGGAAAGCACGAAACGGCTTCTATTCATGATTTCTCTTACGGGATCTCTGACAGAGGAGCTTCGATCCGTATTCCGTTGATGACGGTTCAGAAAGGATGGAAGGGATACTTGGAGGACAGAAGACCTGCTTCCAATGCCAATCCATATAAAGTGGCAGCCCGAATCATCAAAACTGTAAAAAGCGTTGAAGCTCAGGTTACTGTTTAGTCCATAACCCACTAATTTTGAAAGCCCGACTCAGTTCGGGCTTTTTTATCTTCTAGAAAATGGCAACACAAAGATTTCAAGCATTACGGCAGATAGATAGGAGAAAACCGAAAAAGGTTCCTATGCCTAAAACAAAGGTGTCCGAATACTTCGGCTCACAGGTATTCAGTTGGAAGGTCATGCGCGAATACCTTCCTTCAGAAGCCTATGCAACCTTACGGACAAGTGTGGAAAAAGGCACCCAGATAGATAGAGGCACGGCAGAGCAGGTGGCCTCGGCCATGAAAGCCTGGGCGTTGCAATTGGGTGCTACGCACTACACGCATTGGTTCCAACCGCTTACCGGTTCGACTGCCGAAAAGCACGATGCATTCTTTGAGCCTTTGGCAGATGGTTTCTCGATGGAGGCCTTTGGTGGGGATAAACTGGTGCAACAGGAGCCGGATGCGTCCAGTTTCCCGAACGGTGGAATAAGGAATACGTTCGAAGCGCGAGGTTACACAGCTTGGGACCCGTCTTCTCCGGCCTTCGTAATAGGTGGCACGCTTTGCATACCAACGGTTTTTGTTGCTTACACCGGAGAATCGCTCGATCATAAAGCCCCGTTGCTCCGGTCCGTGCACTTCCTGGATAAGGCGGCCACCACGGTGGTGCAGGAATATTTTGATAGGAACGTTTCGCGCGTCATCTGCACGCTTGGTTGCGAGCAGGAGTATTTTCTTGTTGACAGAGCCTTGTACAATGCCCGTCCAGACCTCGCTCTCACGGGAAGGACACTCTTCGGTCATTCTTCTGCCAAGGATCAACAGCTTGATGATCATTATTTCGGCTCCATCAATGACAGGGTAACCGCCTATATGCGCGATTTTGAGACCGAAGCCTTGAAGTTGGGCATCCCGGTCAAGACACGTCACAACGAAGTAGGACCAGGTCAATTCGAGTGTGCACCCGTCTACGAGGAAGTGAGTTTGGCCATCGACCATAATCAGCTGCTCATGGATATCATGGAAAAGGTGGCCTTGCGTCACGATTTCCGAGTTCTTTTCCATGAAAAGCCTTTTGCTGGAATCAACGGTTCGGGCAAGCATAACAATTGGGCGTTGGCAACCGACACGGGCAAGAACCTGCTCAGCCCGGGTAAGACTCCGAAGAAGAACATACAGTTTCTAACGTTCTTCATTACAACCATCAAAGCGGTGCACGAGCATGCCGATCTGCTACGGGCCAGCATCGCGAGCGCCAGCAACGACCACCGGTTAGGAGCAAACGAAGCCCCGCCTGCCATCATGTCCGTGTTCATCGGTTCATTCTTAACACAGGTGCTCAATGATATTGAGGAATGGATAAAGCAAGGCGAGAAAATGTCGCCAGACGAAAAGACCGAGCTCAAACTGAGCATCATCAAGATCCCGGAGATCCTGTTGGACAACACAGATCGGAACAGAACATCCCCGTTTGCATTCACAGGAAATAAATTTGAGTTCCGCGCGGTGGGGTCATCGGCCAATTGTTCCACCGCCATGATGGTGCTCAATACCATCGTTGCCGATCAGTTGGTGAAATTCCATTCAGAGGTACAGGCGTTGGTTTCCAAAGACATGAAAAAGGACGAAGCCATCTTTCAGGTGCTCCGTCAATACATCATTGAGTCGAAAGCGATCCGTTTCGAAGGAAACGGTTACGGTGAAGCCTGGGTGAAAGAAGCGCAGAAGCGAGGTCTTTCCAATGTGAGAACCACACCGGATGCGTTGGATTTCATCCTTACGCCCAAATCGCGCAAGCTGTTTGAGAAGAACGAGATACTGAATGAACGCGAGTTGGATGCGCGCTACGAGATCGACCTCGAACGGTACACCAAGAAGATCCAGATAGAATCGCGGGTGATGGGCGACCTCGCTACCAATCACATCATTCCTACAGCGGTAGAATACCAGAATGTGCTTATTGCCAATGTAACTGGGCTGAAACAGGTGCTGAATGCGAAGGACTTTGAAACATTGGCCAGTGAGCAGATGCGTATCATTCGCGAAATATCGGAGCGAATGACCATGATCAACAAACTCGTGGAAGAAATGACCGAAGCACGAAAATCTGCCAATAAGCACGAAAGTGCCAGAAAGCAGGCAGGAGATTACTGCCATAAGGTGCTCCCATATTTTGAGAAGATCCGAAGAGAAGTGGATAAATTGGAGTTGGTGGTATCGGATGAATGCTGGCCGCTGCCTAAATATCGGGAGTTGTTATTCAATCGTTGATGGCTTAAGTGATTGCGCATCAGCGTGTTGTCTTTTTTGTTTATCGAAGCTTGAGGGGCATCTAACAGCGTTGCGGGCCAATTTGTCTAATCAAATAATTCTTTATTTTAGCGCCTCTGTTAAAACGAGCAAAAACACCATGAGAATAACCAAGTTCTTCGTACTAGCGATTATTGCAGGATTGA
>JBFHEW010000379.1:0-3678 GCA_041583955.1 Bacteroidia bacterium
ATGTGTACGAATATTCGAATAACTGTTGTTCAAAGCGCATTCGTCATATTCGTATCGCGAAGCGAAATTCGTAACCGTGAGTATTGAAAAGAACATAGACTCCGTGGTAGCCACCTTCCAGCTTGGAAGGCACGTGGCCGAAAGCGGTATTCCCATGGAGGAACTCCTGTGCAAACTCAAAACCTTCGAGCCGCGTTACCGTTCGGTGGCGTTCGAAGGTGCTTCGATGGGCATTGCTTTGACGCACGGTCTCGACACCTGGAACACCTTTGCCCAACATGCTCAGCGACACGCCACACAGGTGCACATCGGTTTGGGTTGGGCCATGGCGGAAGGGCAATGGGATATCGCTTCCACTCTCTCTGCAATTGAACCTGAAATGCGGGTGAAAGTGTTGGATGGTCATGGCTACTGGCACGGGCTTTTTCAGAGGCGCGCCACCATACGGATGCAACAGGTGCCGCAACCCATCACGCCCGATCACCGGTCCGGGTTCGACCAAGGCGTGGGCCGTGCCATCTGGTACATCACCAAAGGAGAACCCGCCAAGGTGCTGAACATCATTGACCATTTCCCCGAATCCCGAAGAGCAGACCTGTGGCAAGGAATAGGTGTGGCGCTGACCTACGTGGGCGGTTGCTCCGCTGAACGACTCCGCAAGATCAGGTCCGTTTCGGGAGACCACAGGTCGAACGTGGACACAGGGATCGCATCGGCTGAAGGAAGTATGCGGTTGGCTTTGAGTGAAAACTCATTTTGACCGAACACGCCCTCCAACGCCAAATCTCACGAAGCCAACGAATTGGTTTATTCTATCCGTTACTTCTTCATAGAGAATCGGTCGGCCAACGAATTCTTCGTGCGTGTAAGCAACCAGATTATAGCCAAGTCCAACTTCAATGTTCAAGTTGAAATTGCTTTTCTGCGTAACATGACCTCCGAATATGAAATTCGCCCCAGTTGAATAGCCACTCCAAGGGCGTACATTCGGGCTGGAATCATCAACAATATATGAGTCATACCGTCCTTCAAGTCCAACATAAAACTGGCTCGATTTCCAATTTTTCACGTTGAATCGTGGAGAAAGTGAAACGCCCACCTTTCCGTGATTCCTTCCTACGATGTTGTGGCTCGCAACCGCAATGGAATAATATGGCATCACCCGTAGACCGAAGATGTTACCTTTTGGTTGCCATTCATAAGCTAACCCACCATGAAGGAACAATAGCGTGTGAACCCCAGCATTGATCTCAGGCGTTCCTAAGATCAGTGAAATGATATGATGATGCGTGGTGTCTCTGATCAAGTAGAGGCTTTTATTGTAGTTCCGTTGTCTACGAAAGCCACTCTCCGTTGATTCGACCTTTTCCTCTTGGATCTTCGGTTTCCATGTAGATCCGTTTTCAAATACAATGAGAAACACGTCATTCTTTGAGACCTTGAAAACAGGACCTTCCATGTTATCAGCAAGTTTGTAGGAGATTTCATCGGTCCCGATCTCGAGAATCTTGACATTGAACTCCTCTACACTCTTCAAAATAAGTTGGTCTTGTGCAAATGAGTTGATGGTCTGCAGGATCAGAAAAATGAAAAAGATCAGACCAATGTGATAAGCTTTAATACTGGACATCAGATGTGACGATTACCGGATTTTAAAAGCGAATATATTTAAGAAATTCAGCACTTGGTACGATGTGTTATACTTTTTAATTCACGTCCTTTTCAGGTGATTGCACCAACCGATTGCCAAGTATGGGATACGTTGGAAAATCGAATGGATACGTGATTGATACGGTGACATGCAAGGCACAGATATCTTCGTTGAGATCAGCTTACCGATCGTAAAAATGGAATGAATACAGCTACTCTCTCATTCCCCCGGCACAGCCAATTCGGCTTCTACCAATTGGCTCAGGCGCTCCGGCCAGTCGGGGCCCAACTTCTGCTGCAACATGTTCGTTGCATCTCTGTTCTTCTGTTCATAGAGCGCGTATTCCTGCTCGAAAGGTCCTATGCAGCCCCCGAACACGGTTTCAACCTTCATTCCGAACGACTGTAACACGCGCTTCTGAGCAAGCACATGATCCATATCGGGCTTGCCTCCAATGTATTGGTACCAGACGACCGAATCGGCCACGAGCGGTGCGTTGGACTGGGCACTGCATGCGGCACTGAATGCCACTGAAAGGAACAAGGAAATGATAATGGTTCTCATGGTTGCCGTTTACAGAATGGATGCCTGTACGTGGCCCATTCCACAAAAAGCATTCCATCACACCCCTTTTACCAGCACGAACCCGTGCTGATTGCCTTGATAGTGGTTGTAGATGAGGATGGTTCTGAGACCGCCTGCAAGCGGTTTTTGAATCGCCAAAGCAGGAACAGGCTTTCCATTCACCAGGTTGGCAGCAAACCACGTAGCGAAGGCACTGGCCGAAGGGCTTTCTCCGAAAAGGTTCTTGAAGGCAATGATGCCCGTGGCCGGGAACAGCTGTTCCGCAAAGCTGTCGTACCAATGGTCGGAATTGGCATCGCCAGAATAACCGAGCATGAGTGCATCGATATCGGAGGCCTGTAATCCGTTGCGCGTCAGAAACAACGTGGATTTTGCGCGCAGATCGGCAAATGTCGGATAAGAGATCATGTCCCAATCCATGATCTGGGCCATTGCGCTGTCGGCAGTGGGTTGCAGTACGAACATGGCGGCCCCTTCGCCATTCACCGCTCCGGGTGTGCCGCAGCCAATGAGTCTGTCGGTTGTGGTCTCCTGCTTCTTGATGAATCCGGCCAGCGTTTCGATGCGGTACTGCGCCTGCGAGATCTCTTCCACGCACCCGACCAACAGGCGCTGGGCCCTGCCTTCCACGAAGAGCAGGTCGGCATCCATCAGGCAATTCTCGAACGAAACGCCCTTGTTGCTGTGCGTGTTATTGTAGCCGCTGTTGCCCGACATGAGCGCCAATCCGCCCGCGGGCGAACTCGGACTGCCCTGCACGAAGCCTGTGGGCGTGAGGGTGCCTTCGTCAAACTGAATGATCTGATTGAGGAACCTGTGGCAATCCTCCATGCCGCCATCGGTGGTGCCGATGATGATGCCGTCTGTGCTGTGAGCCGTAAGCAACGGCATGCCTGCCCCCGTGGCCATGCGGTTCGATTTGCCCATTCTGCGTAGCTGTCCGCGTGGTATGTCATCGTAGGCAGGCTCCACGGCCATCATCTGCGAACCGGTGTATACGATGGGGTCGTTTCCGAAGAAATCGTCTTGGAAGGTCTTTTGGGGCGATATGCAGCTGAGGTCTCTGATATACATGCCTAGACCCTTGAAAGGATGAGTGAACTGCAATTGCCCCCGAAACCGAACGAGTTGGAAAGCACGTGCTCCACCTCTGCCTCCGGAACGAGGTCGAGCAAGGGGAACGAACTGAACTCGGGCATGGGTGTCTGCCAATTCAGGCTGGGGTATATCACCTGGTGCCTGATGCTGAGCAGGCTGTAAACGGCCTCCAAGGCCCCGGCTGCGGCCAACGTGTGACCCGTATACGATTTGGTACTCACGTAAGGCGGAACCACCTCAAAAATGCGGTGCATGCCGTAGAGTTCGGTATAGTCGTTATTCTCGGTGCCGGTGCCGTGGGCGTTCACGTAGCTGATGGCATTGGGCCGGAGCCCCGCGGTATG